>JAYVOI010000075.1:0-29923 GCA_043758005.1 Ilumatobacteraceae bacterium | reverse complement strand
CGTCGGCGACCCACTGGAAGTAGGCCAGGAAGCCCTGTTCGGTCTGCTGGCGGCCACTGGCGACGCCGGCCGTGGCCTTGGTGATTGCCGTCAACAGGCGGTTCCCGACTTCGTCGAGCAGGGCCATGTACAGGTCCTGCTTGGAGTCGAAGTGCTGGTACAGCACGGGCTTGGTGACTCCGGCCGCCTCGGCGACGTCGTTCATCGAAGCGCCATGGAACCCGTTGCGGGCGAACACCTCGACGGCGACGTCCAGGATCTGTTCGCGGCGAGCGGGTGCAGGAAGGCGAATGCTCATACGGTTACCTCAGAGTAACAACTGCGGCACCCGTTGCGGAAATGAGTTGTCAGATGCCGCGCTCACGATCGTCGCGTTCGGCCGCCTTGACCGCGTAGCCGAGCACGATCGCCGGTGCCAGCAGGACCGATCCCACGATCATCGACGCGATCACGATCGTCGACACGGTGCCGTTGAAACTGACGATGAACCCGACCACGAACGTGGCGATGGCGATGCCGAAGCAGAGGTACCCGAGGCGGTTGGCGCGTCGCGTCCAGAGGGCAACTTGTCGGCGTCGAGCGCGTACCGGATCCGTCATCGAGAAGCGATTGTCACAGGTTCGGGGGCAGGAGGCGGTTGATGTTCTCGTAGAAGAAGTACAACGAGACGATGAAGGGGACGAACCCGGAGAGCAGGCCGACCCAGTAGCGCCGGACCTTGTGGCTGAGCCAGTAGACGCCATAGGCAATTGCGGCCAGCACGAGCGCCCACAAGATCGACGGAGGAATGGCCGAGGTGTCGCTGAACCATCCATCGCTGAACGCGTCGGGTGTCGCCGCGTCCGAGGGCGCCACGACGACGGGCACGGTGCCGGCCGTGATGTCGACCGGGCTGTCGGTAGCCGCGGTCGTGGCAGCGGGTGACGAGCCCGGCGCCGTCGGCGGTGTCGGGGCAACCGTGTCGACCACCGTGACGGCTCCTTCGTCGGGCAGCGTGGCCGCGGTGTCGTCCGGGAGCGTCGGGACGACCGGGGATGCTTCGGTCAACGCGTCTGACAGCGATGGCACGAGCTCGGAACGCACGACGATGCGGTTCTTCGCCGAGTAGCGAGGCGTGCACGACACCAGCGTCAGCGTGGCCTTGGTGACATCGGTCGTCGGGATCACGGCGGCGTAGTCCTCCGGCGCAACCACGTCGGTGCCGGTCACGTGGTACACATAGCGGCCGTTCAACGTGGTGACGATGATCTCGTCGCCCGGTTGCAGCTGGTCGATGTCGAAGAACGGGTGGAGATGTGTGGTGCGGTGGCCGGCGATTGCCGCGTTGCCCAACTGGCCGGGCAGCGGCGTCTCGGGGAAGTGACCCGGGCCCTTCGTCAGCGCGTCGGCCGTGGCGCCCTCGACGACGATGCGGTTGAGGCCCATCCGAGGGATCTCCAGACGGGCGACCGCCTTCTCGGCCGATGGAATCGGTTTGGCAGGCGGCAGCACGGGCGCCGCGAGCGTCGTCGTCGGCCCGACCGGGTCGGTCGGCGTGGTGCTGTCGGTGGTCGGCGGGTCGGTCGTCAGCGGTGTCGTCGTGGTGGTCGGCGCGGGTTGCGTCGCGGCGATCTGGGCGTCGAACTCCTTGGCCAGGGATCGTTGGGCCTGCGCGGTCTGGATGCCGGTGCCCCACAGCTGGTAGGCGACGAAGGCGAACATCAACAAGCCGAGGGTGATCAGGGTGCGACCGATCCCGCCGACGACCCAACGCCAGTCGTGGGGCGGCTTGGGGCGATCCCAGTGGCTGGTCTTGTCGTGGCTTGCTGGTGGTTTCTCTGACATGGTGGAATCGATTCGATACGTGGATGCTGGGGAGACCGCAGCGTCTCGCTCGCCCGAACCAGCGATTGACGCTATCGGCACGATCGAGTCCCGGCTTGACTGCCGGTAGCGTTGCCACGTCCTATGGAGACGGTTCCGGTCGTTCAACTCGTCGACGTCGTGGCCGTCCTCGATCGCTTCCCTGCGCTGGCGGGAGCGACCCTGACCGTCGAGCGTGGCGAGATCGTGCTCCTGCAAGGCCCGAACGGCGCCGGCAAGACCACACTGCTGCGCCTCTGCGCGGGATTGTTGCCGCCGGCGCGTGGCACGGCGAAGGTGCTCGGTCTCGATCTCGCCGACCACCGCCAGTCGGTGCGGGCGCGCGTTGGCCTGCTCGGGCACTCGAACGGCCTGTACACCGATCTGACCGTCGACGAGAACGTGACGTTCTGGGGCGCCACGGTTGCGGCAACACCGATCGAGATCAGCACCGCCCTCGAGCGCATGGGCCTGGGCGGGCGCCTCGGCGAGGTGCCGGTGCGCAAGTTGTCGGCGGGGCAGCGGCGGCGCACCGCGTTGGCGTGCCTCATCGCCCGGCGCGCCGAACTGTGGCTGCTCGACGAGCCTCACGCCGGCCTCGATGCGGCCGGACGCGACGAGCTCGACACGGTCCTGCGCGCCGCCACCGCGGTGGGTGCGACGATGATCGTCGCCAGCCACGAGTTGGATCGCGCCGGAGCATTGGCGACCCGGGTGGTCGAGGTGGTCGGCGGGCAGATCCGCGGCCAGATCAGCGGACCGTCGTGACCAGCCTCGGCGTCGCCCGATTGGTGGCTACCAAGGATCTGCGCATCGAACTGCGCAGCCGCATCCTGATCAACCAGGTGCTGCCGTTCGCGGCAATCGTGATGGTGCTGTTCGCCTTCGCGCTCGACGCCGACGATCTGCTGGTGCGGGTCGCACCCGGCCTCGTCTGGCTGGCGACGCTGTTCAGCATGCTCGTGGTGGTGCAGCGCTCGTTCGCGGTCGAGGCCGCCGATGGCGCCCTCGACGCGCTGCGCACCGCCGGCGTGCCTGCCCAGGGCATCTACTTCGGCAAGGCGGCGGCGTTGACGCTCCAATTGGTGGTCCTGGAGGCGCTGCTGTTCGTGGCTGCGTTCGTGCTCTACAACAGTCGTATCGACGGCACCGGCCTGGTGCTACTAATCACGAGCGCGCTAGCCGCTTCCTGCGGGCTCGGGTTGGTCGGTACGCTCTATGGCGGTCTCACCACCGGAACCAAAGGTCGCGAATCACTGCTGCCGTTGCTGCTCCTCCCGGTCGTGGCGCCAGTTCTGATCGGAGCAACCCGAGCGACCCAAGCGGCTCTCGGCGTAGGAGGAACCTCGATGCGTGAGGGCTGGGCATGGGTCGCACTGCTGGTGACCTACGCGTTGCTGTTCGGCATCGGCGGCTCGATCTCGTTCGGCCCATTGGTGGACGACAGCGTATGAACACACCGGTCACCCCCGAGATCGTGCGGCATCCGACCGGGACCCGCGTCACCAGGGCCCTCGGCATTGCCACGCTCGTCGGCCTCGGCTGGTTCGTCTTGTTCGGCCTGTTCCTGTCGCCCGACGACGCCGTGCAGCGCAAAGGCGTGCGGATCCTGTACATCCACGTGCCGAGTGCGTGGTTGGCGTACCTCGCGTTCATCGTCACCGCGGTCAGCAGCGCCGCGTACCTGTCGAAGCGCACTCGTTCGTTGACATGGGACCGCCTGGCCGGCGCCAGCGCCGAAGTCGGGGTGCTGTTCATGGGCATCACGTTGCTGACCGGCAGCCTGTGGGGCCGGATCTCGTGGGGCGTCTACTGGGTGTGGGACTCGCGGGTCACGACCACGGCCTTCCTGTTCGTCACGTACCTCGGCTACCTCGCCGTGCGCGGCCTGGGCGGCAGCCACGAACAACGCGCCCGGCGCAGCGCCGTTGTCGCCCTGCTGTCGGTGCTGGAGATCCCGCTCGTGCACTTCAGCGTCGAGTGGTGGCGGCCCCTGCACCAACAAGAGAGCATCGCCAAGGGCAAGCTGGAGAACCTGATGTTGTTCAGCCTGTTCATCGGAGTGATCGTGTTCACGCTGCTGTACGCGTGGCTGGTGCTGCACCGCCAGCGAGTGCTGGCGATGCAGGACGCGCTCGACGACCACGGCCTCGAGTTCGCCATCGCCGAACGCCGTCAAGAAGCGAGCCTGTAGTGGAGACCACGTTCGTGATCATCAGCTATGTCGCCACCTTCGGCGGCGTCGGCCTGTTGACCCTGGCCATGTTCCGCAGGGCCCGCGTGCTTGCCCAACGACTTCCACCGGAAGACCGTCCGTGGACCTGAGCCCGCGCACCACGACGACTACCGCCACGCTGCCTCCACCGCGGCGACGCAACTGGGGTGCTGTGGCATTGTTGGTCGTGGTGCTGATTGCCGGCGGTGTGGTCGTGACGAAGTTCCTCACGTCGGCGATCGACTTCTACTGCAACGTCGACGAGGTGGGCCACAAGAGCGGCTGTGAGGCCGGTCGCCGGCTGCGCATCCAGGGCACCGTCGAAGAAGGGACCGTGAAGAAGGACGGCGCCGTCACCGACTTCGTGATTGCCTTCAACGGTGTGACGATGCCGGTGCACTACGAGGGCGATCCCGGCGGCCTGTTCCAGGAGTGCATCCCGGTCGTCGTCCACGGCACGCTCGACACCCCGATCTCTGGCGAAAGCGCCGTGTTCGAAGGCGACAAGCTCGAGGTCAAGCACACCAACGAGTACGCGGCCAAGAATCCTGATCGCCTCGACCCCTCGAAGTCAGCGGCATGCTCGCAACCACAGGCCTGAACGGGCTCATCGGTCACGCCGCCCTCGTGATCGGTCTGGCGGCGAGCGCATTCGGCGCGCTCGGCTTGGCCATCGCGACCGTCACCGGCGATCGACGCTTGCTTCGTTCGATCTCGAACTACGCGTGGATGGCATTGGTCAGCGCTGTCGTCGCGGTGGCGATCATGGAGCGGGCGCTGATCACCCGCGACTTCTCGCTCGCCTACATCCAGCAGGTCGGCTCGCGCGACACGCCGGTCCTCTTCAACGTCACTGCCCTATGGAGTGCCTTGGAAGGCAGCATCTTGCTGTGGCTGATGATCCTGGCGATCTACACGGCCGTAATCATGCGCCGCAATCGACGACGCCTCGACGACCCCCTCGTGGCGTGGGCGCTGGTCGTGATGTTCGTCGTTACCGCATTCTTCTTCCTGCTCTCGTTCGGCCCGATCGACGCGTTCAAGGCCGGCCCGATCCCCGACTTCAACCGCTGCTGCCTCGGTCCAAATCCGCTGCTCCAGAACCACATCCTGGTGCTGTTCCACCCACCGATCCTGTACCTCGGGTTCGTCGGCTTCACCGTGCCGTTCGCCTTCGCGATCGCTGCGCTGATCACCGGGCGAGTCGGCGAGGGTTGGCTGGTGGCCACCCGCCGCTGGGCGCTGTACGCATGGGGGTTCCTGACCGTCGGCATCCTGCTCGGCGGATGGTGGAGCTACGAGGTGCTCGGCTGGGGCGGCGTGTGGGGCTGGGACCCGGTCGAGAACGCCAGCTTCCTGCCATGGCTCACCGGCACCGCGTACCTGCACTCCGTGCTGGTGCAGGAGCGTCGCGGCATGTTGCGGGTGTGGAACATCAGCTTGCTGGTGGCCACGTTCTCGCTGACGATCCTCGGCACGTTCATCACCCGCAGCGGTGTGCTGCAGAGCGTGCACGCCTTCAGCAACGGCACGATCGGGCCGTACCTGCTGGGGTTCTTCGGTGTGATCGTGGCTGTCTCCTTGGGATTGATCGCATGGCGCGGCGACCGGCTGCGATCACCCGGGGCGATCGACTCGCCGCTGTCGCGTGAGGGCGCATTCCTGGCGAACAACGTGATCTTCACCGTGTTCGCGTTCATCGTGTTGCTGGGCACGGTGTTCCCATTGATCGTCGAGGCGCTGCAGGATCGACAGATCGCCGTCGGCCCGCCGTTCTTCGACCGGTTGTCGATGCCGATCGGCATCACGCTGTTGTTCCTCATGGCCGTCGCTCCCGTGCTGCCGTGGCGCAAGGCCAGCACCGAGTTGCTGCGCGATCGATTGTTCTGGCCGGCGTGGTGCGGCGCGGGTGCGTTGGCGGTGACGGTGCTGATCGGCGCCGACGGCTTCGCACCGCTGCTCGCGTTCTTCCTCGGCGGTTTCGCCGGTGGCGCAGCGATGCGCCAACTGCTGTTGGCGTTGCGCCGCCAGGGTTGGCGCGGCCTGATCGGCAGGGCCAACGGCGGCATGGTGGTGCACCTCGGTGTGATCATCATCGCGATCGCGTTGGCGGCCTCCAACAGCTACACCAGGGTCGCCGAGTTCACCTTGCAGCCGGGTGTGCCCGTGTCGTACGGCGGTCACTCCTTCGAGCTCGTCCGGTTGCAGCAGTTCACCGACGCTCGCTCGACAGGCGTGAAGGCACTGATCAAGATCGATGGCGGCCAGGCCTACGCGCCGGCGATCACCACCTTCACCAACTTCGGTACGAAGATTCCCACACCGAGCGTGCGCAACGGATTGGCGAACGACATCTACCTCACGCTCGAGCCCAGTGTGCGGTTCGACGGCACCGAGGCGCCGGTCAAGATCTTCATCAAGCCGCTGGTGGTCTGGCTGTGGATCGGCGGGATGCTGATGGCTGCCGGCACTGTGCTGGCCGGCTTCCCGGGGCGCCGCCGCCGTGTGCCGACCGACCCCGTCTCTGCCCCGATCGAACTGGAGCCCGCCGGTGTCTGAGCCGTCGATGCACGAGCCGGCGACTGCCGGGCGCAGCGGGCGGCGGTTGGCTCCGTTCGTGTCGCTGGGCGCAGCGGTGGTCCTGGCTGCACTCTTCGTCGTGCTGGCCAACAGCAAGGCCGACAAGCCCGACGTCACCTCGTCGTTCCTGTACGGCAAACCGGCGCCGGCCGTCGTCAGCACCACCCTCGACGGCGAGACGTTCGATCTCAGCCGTCGCAAGGGCAGCTGGGTCGTGCTGAACTTCTTCCAGTCGACCTGCCTGCCGTGCAAGGCCGAGCACCCAGAGCTCGTGGCGTTCGTCGCCCAGCAGGCCGGCATCGCCGACGGCGCCGAGCTGTACACGGTGATCAAGGACGACTCCGACGCAGCAGTTGCCAAGTGGTTCGCCGACAACGGCGGCGACTGGCCGATCGTCAAGGACGACGACGGTTCCATCGCCACCGCGTTCGGCGTCGCCAAAGTGCCCGAGACGTGGATCATCGATCCATCCGGTGTGGTCGTCAGCCGGATCGCTACCACGATCACCGCTGATTTCCTGGCGACGGATCTCGAGCAGCTCCGCCAGGCCTACGGATGACGCGTTCGTTGAAGCGCTGGCCCAGCTGGGTCCTGCTGGTACTCGTGGTCGGTGGGCTGCTGGCCGTCGGCGCGGCGCGCGACGCTGCGCCACGGTCGCCCAAGGAGCGGGTCGAAGAGATCAGCAAGCGCCTGGCCTGCCCGATCTGCGACGGCGAGAGCGTGTTCGAGTCGCGCAACGCCGACTCGCAGGCGATCCGCATCGAGATCGCCCGGCAGGTCGACACCGGCACGGTCAGCGACGACCAGATCATCAACTTCATCGAGCAGCGTTTCGGGAGCAAGGTGTTGCTCGTGCCGCGTGCGACCGGCATCGATGCGTTGGTCTGGGCCCTGCCGGTCGCCGCGTTGGTGTGCGCGATCGTCGGCCTCGGCTTCGCGTTCCACCGCTGGAACATCGCGGCCGACACGATCCCCGACGATGCCGACCGCGAGCTCGTCGCCGCGGCGTTGGCCGGTGATGCGGACATCGGCGAGGGCGACGGATCGTGAACCCTGATCAACTCGCCGAGCTCGAAGAGCAGCGACGGTTCCTGTTGCACTCGATCACCGATCTCGACCGCGAGCATCAGTACGGCGATGTCGACGACCACGACTACGAGACGTTGCGCGACGGCTACACCGCCCGAGCAGCGACAGTCCTGCGGGCGATTGAAGCGGGGCGTGAAGCGATCGGCGGCGCCACCCGCGTCCGCCGGCCGCGTGTGTTGGCAGCATGGATCATCGGGACGGTGGCCGTCGCCTCGCTGGCCGGCTGGCTGGTCGCCCACACGTCGGGGCAGCGTCTTCCCGGCCAGTCGATCACCGGTGGCTTGCCCGGCGACGAGGTCGCCCTGAAGCTGGCCGAGGCACGCCAGTTCCTCAACGTCGATGCGCAGCAGGCGATCACCCGGTACCAGCAGGTGCTCGAGCTCGACCCGAAGAACTCCGAGGCGATGACCTACACCGGCTGGCTGGTCGCCCAGAGCGGGCCGACGGCAGCCCCGGCCGGCGCCGAGATCTTGCGCAACGCCATCACGCTCGACCCGACCTATGCGGATCCGCACTGCTTCCTGGCCATCACCTCCGCCAACTTCCTGCAGCCCGCCGACACCGCTACAGCCCGCACCGAGGCGCAGGCGTGCCTCGACAACAACCCTCCCTCGCAGATGGTTGCCCTGATCCAGGGCTTCATCGACAAGCTCGATACGGGAACGACGACGTCGACGACGGGCTAGGCGCTGCCGTCGGGCGGAGGCCAGGCTTCGGCTGTCACGAACTCGCCTCGCTCGTCTCGTTGCAGCACCCACACGCTGCCCTTGCGCCATTCTGGCGGCGACACGAACTCGCAGCCCCGGCGCTCGAGGGCGCTGATCGTCTCGGGGATCACGTCGCCGTGGCTGCACACCACGCTGGCATCGGGCAGCGTCGACATCAGGTCCAACACGGCGACGAAGCTGCGTCCTTCTCCGAGGCAGGCATCGGTCTCGACCGTGGTGTCGACGGCCGTTGCGGTCGGCTGCAGCGTCTGGATGCACCGCACGTAGGGGCTGCTGATCAGCGTGGTCACCTCGAGCGCAGCGAAGCGAATCGCCAGCAGGTCAGCCTGGCGCCGGCCCGACGCGCTGAGCGGCCGCAGTCGATCGTCGCCGGTGAAGTCGTGGCGACTCCCCGCTTTGGCATGCCGCACGAGGTAGAGCATCACGTCTCGTTGGTGGCCGTCATGTGGCGTGCCGACAAGCGTCGAACCAGCACGAGGTACACCACCGTTGCGGCGATGGACACCGCTTGGAAGACGACGCTGCTGCCGATGTAGTCGTGGGTGCGCTGGGCGAGTGCCCGCGTGCTCCTGTCGGAGCGGAGTGCACCGACGAACTGGCCGTTCGAGGTCAGCGCGAAGATGGGCAGCACGCCATAGAGCACCCACCACCACGTGATGATGGCCGGCACGCGACCCTGCTTCCATGCCGGATCGCCCCGCACGAGGTCGGGGTCCGATCCTCTCCACAGCTCCTTGAACATCAGCCACGGCACGGCGTACACGACACAGGGCGGCACGAACCATGCGCCGATGCCCCAGCCCGAAACCCACGTCTGTCCTGGGCGGCCGAGAAGACGCACGTTTGCCGCCATCCGGTACATCCAGATCATCGTCAGCACCGCGATCGGGACGACCAACAGCACCGTGCCTGCACCCACACCGACGGTTGTCGAGTCCTTGAAGCTCTGCTCGCTGATCGCCCCGTCGAGGTACTTCTGCGCCTGGCTGGCCAGTTGGAGGATGTCGAATATGCCGAGGAGCTGCAGCGGCAAGTGGATCCACAGCAGCACGATCATCGCCTTGGAGATCCGCCGGATCCCCTGGATTGAGCCCGATTGGGCGTCGGTGGCGCCGTAGGCGATGTAGCCGGGCGGCGGCGACATCGGCGGCGGCGGAGGGGGCATGCTGCTCATTGGCCGCCAGCGTACGCGCGGGTGTAACGGTGGCGCACTTGGGCACACTATGGGGTATGGGCTTTTTCGACCGCAACCGGAAAGAGCTGATCGAGAAGGGCTACGACCCCGATCGTCTTCCGCCCGGGCAATATCTGACCGACCGTTTCCCGGTGCTGCACGTCGGCGATGTGCCGACCTACGCACCGGGTGAGTGGAGCCTGACGATCAACGGCTTGGTCGATCGGCCGTTCACCGTCGACCTCGCCGAGTTGAAAGCGATGCCGTCGGTGACCCTCACGTTCGACATCCATTGCGTCACGAAGTGGAGCAAGTTCGACACCTCATGGACCGGTGTGCGTGTGCGCGACCTCTTCGAGCGTGCCGGCGTGCAGGGCGGTGCCACGCATGTGATGGAGCACGCCGAGTTCGGTTACACCACCAACATCTCGTTGGCCGACATCACCACCGACGAGGCCATCGTCGCCTACGCCTTCGAGGGCGAGGAGATCGAGCCCATCCATGGTGGCCCGGTACGCATCGTCGTGCCGCACCTCTACTTCTGGAAGAGCGCCAAGTGGGTGCGCTCCCTCGAGCTCCGCGACAGCGACGAGCCCGGCTTCTGGGAGCGAAACGGCTACCACATGTACGGCGACCCCTTCATCGAGCAGCGCCACTGGGGCGACTGACTCGGGCGCGCGACCTGATCGCTGCCCGCCGCGTTCATATGCTGCGATATGAACCAAGCTGCCAGCACCCGTCGACCGAGGTCTCTGTGGGGCCGTCACCCAGCGTTCAAGGACAAAGAGCTCACCCTTGGCGAACGGGCCGCCGACCGTGTGCGCAACGGAATGGGCTCGTGGCCGTTCGTCTTCGCGTTCCTCGGCTCGATGGGCATCTGGGCAATCGTGAACTCGATCTTGGCGATCGGCGGCAGTCATGGGAAGAAGGGCTTCGATCCCTACCCGTACATCCTGCTGAACCTGTTCTTGTCGATGATCGCCGGCCTGCAGGGAGCGATCCTGCTGATCGCCGCCAAGCGCGCCGACAGCATCTCGTCCGAGTTGGCCATGCACACGTTCAAGAACACCGAGGCTGATACCAAGTTGCTCAACGAGAACACCGAGCTGACGCGACAGGTCAAGGCCAACACCGACATGCTCGACGAGATCCATCGTCATGTGACGGCCCTGACCGAGGCGATGAAGCACAACGGCTCGCCTGGGGCGTGAGCGCCCGGACGTGGCAGCCGTGCCGGTCCGACACGGCTGCCCTGCAGGGGTCCCTCGCTACGGAGCGGTGTACGCCCAGGTGGCGAACAGGAACTCGTCGTATTCAGGATGAGGGGCGGCGGGGCCAGAGGGTGCCCAACCGACGAAGAACGCGCGTGTCGTCGGGCTGGCGATGTCGCCGGAGAGCGAGGTGACGTCGAACCCACCACTCGCGCTCAGGTAGATGCACACCTGGCCCGGCGGTGCTGTCGGTGCCTCGAGCGTTCCGACACAGGTTGGGTCAGCGTCGGCCGCGCCGGAGTTGGGGTCGAAGTTGACCGTGAGCGTATCGAGCGGGTGCGACGCCCGGAAGGTTGACGATGAGAGCGTCCGACGAAGCGTCGTCAACGTTGAACTACGTGCATGACGAAACATGATTGTCCCCTTGTCCGATCGGCCCGAACAACCGAATCGGCAGAAGCTGGTCGTTCCGTTCAACCACAAATTCCAGACCCCGGGGCGGGTACGTGCCCTGTGGGGCCAGCGGAGGTCAGCTGATCTTCAGGGCGGCGTTGAAGACCTTCTTGGACTTGAACTCGACGGCGATCCGCCGGGCCATCTCGTGGAAGAGCTTGGCGGACTCGCTGTCGGGATCGGCGACGGTGATGGGGATGCCGTCGTCGCCGCCCTCGCGCAACTCGGGTACGAGGGGAAGCTTGCCGAGCAGAGGGACACCGAGCGAATCGGCCAGTTCCTGACCGCCACCTTCACCGAAGATCTCGTAGCGCTTGCCGTCGTCGCCGGTGAACCAGCTCATGTTCTCGATGACGGCCTTGACGGTCATGTTGACCTTGGCGGCCATCGCGGCGGAGAGCGCGGCGACTTTCTGTGCTGCCGGTTGCGGGGTCGTCACGACGTAGACCTCGGCTCGTGGCAGGTACTGGCTGAGGCTGAGGGCGATGTCGCCGGTTCCGGGCGGCATGTCGATCAACAAGAAGTCGGGTTCGTCCCAGAAGACATCGGTGAGGAACTGCTCGAGCGCCTTGTGCAGCATCGGGCCGCGCCACACGACGGCCTGGCCCTCCGGCACGAAGTAGCCGATCGAGATGCAGCGCACACCATGGCTCTCCGGCGGCACCAACATGCCGTCGATCACGACGGGGTCGCGGTCGGCGCCCAACATGCGGGGGATCGAGAAGCCGTAGATGTCGGCGTCGACGATCCCGACGGAAAAACCCTGTTGGGCGAGGGCCACGGCGAGGTTCACGGTGACGCTCGACTTGCCGACACCACCCTTGCCCGACGAGATCAGCAGCGGGCGGGTCTTCGAACCGGGCTCGGCAAACGGCACGGCTCGCCCTTCAGCGTGCCCGTGCGCCTGGCCTTGACCGGCTGAGGCGCCGGGGTTTCCGTGCAACATCGCGCGCACGGCTTCGCGCTCCTGATCGGTCATCACGGTGAAGTCCAAGGTCACCTTGCGCACACCGGGCAGCGGGGCAACGGCGGCGGTCACCCGGCTGGTGATCTCGTTTCGCAGCGGGCAACCGGCCACTGTCAGGGCGATCTGGATGCCGGCGACACCGTCGTCGTCGAGCACCACATTGCGGACCATGCCGAGGTCGACGATGGAGCGCCGCAGCTCGGGATCTTCCACAGGGCGCAGTGCCTCGAAGATCTGCTCATTCGTGGTTGCCGGCATGGTGACCTTTCGGGGAAACGGGGCGCAGCGAATTACCACTACGCGGATAGGTAGAATACCGCCGTGGCTGCGAACCCGCCCAGTGCGTCGATGGCATCAGGTGCCTTCACCGCGACGGTTTCCGCCATCACCAACGCATTCGGCGACCCAACGCGTCGCGGCATCTACCTCTTTGCCCGCGAGCACGAGACCGGCGTGACGGCGTCGCAGGTGGCCGAGCAGTTCGGGCTGCACCCCAATGTCGCCCGCCATCACCTCGATCGCCTCGCTGCCGGTGGCTACCTCGAGGTCGCTGTCGAACGGGCAGAGGGCGCCGGCGCCGGTCGGCCGTCGAAGCGGTACCGCTCGGTCGCCAACGTCTCCATCGACGTCCCGGTGCGCAGCGACGATCTGGTGCTGTCGCTGCTGGGCAAGGCCCTGGCCCTGCTGCCGCGCGACCAGGCCGAGGCGATGGCCGAACAGGTCGGTCAGGAATACGGGCAGGCGATGGCTGCCGGCATGTCGGGGCTCGATGTCGTTGCCGGCCAGCGCAGCTTGCGCTCGGCCATGCAGGCCGTTGCCGACGCGCTGACGGCACACGGATTCGCGGCGCACGCCGACCAGCGCAACAACCAATTGCGCATCGTCAACAACCACTGCCCGTTCGGTGATGTGGCGATCGAACATCCGGTGATCTGCGCCGTCGACCGCGGCATGGTCAAAGGCATGCTCGGCGCGCTGTGTGGCGACACCGATGTCAGCACCGAGGCATCGCTGCCGCAGGGCGACACGTTCTGCGCGACCACCTTCTGAGTTGGGCTGCACGGCGAGCCGAGATCGGTTCAATTGCAAGCGCTGCCCGGGACTTGTGCCCCCTCAGCGCGGAGAACTGAGCGGTGTACGATCGAGGCATGGTCGCAAGGACTTTTCGACTGTGGGTCACTGAGCGCCTGGTGGTCTGGCCCAACCGTCTCCGCCGTCTCCGGGCGCCGTCAGCATCGGTGATGTAGTAGCGGGTCTGCGGCCGAATCGACGAAGGCGGTCGCTGCGTCACCGTCGCTGAGACGGTCAGCGTGTGACAGCCACAGCGATAGACAGGCTGGCGCCGGTTACTTGCGGATCTGGGCGTACTCGATCACGCGGGTCACGATCACGTCGTCGCACTTGGCCAGAGCACCGTTGTCGAACGGCGGCTGCGGGTCGTACTCGATCATCAACTGCGCCGCTTGCGCGGCGGTGCGGTCGACCAGCAACTCGACGAGGCGCAGGGCCATGTCGATGCCGCTGGAGACGCCGGCCGCAGTGATGATCCGCTGATCGAGGTGTTCGACGACCCGCTGCGCAGTCGGTGTGGCTCCGGTCGCTTCCAGCTCGGGGTAGCAGGCCCAGTGGGTCGTCGCCGTCAGCCCGTTGAGCAGGCCTGCACCGCCGAGCACGAGCGAACCGGTGCACACCGACGTCGTGTAGGTGCTCGACGCATGGGCGGCTCGCACCCAGTCGAGCACCCGCTCGTCGTGCATCAGTTGGCGGGTACCGACGCCACCGGGGAACACGACGATGTCGGGGTGGGGGAGCTCCTCGAACGTCGCGTCGATGGTCACGCCCAGCAAACCGTTCTCGCTGCGGACCTCGCCGCGTTCATGGCCGATGAAGGTGATGTCGATGGTGGGGACGCGCTGCAGCACCTCGTACGGGCCGATCGCGTCGAGTGCGGTGAAGCGGGGGAAGAGGGGAATGGCGACCTGCATGGGTGTGGGCCTTTCTAGGACGCGGCGCCGAGGTGCCGCGCGCCGGTGTTGGAAGGTGAACGAAATCGGCGACGGTACGCATCGGGTGCGACGCCGACCCGGCGTTGGAAGGCGCGGCGCAACGACTCCGCGGTGCCGAGACCGCAGTTGGTGGCGATCACGTCGAGCGAGGTTGTCGTCGACTCGAGGTCGGCACGGGCCGCCTCGACACGTACTCGTTCGACGTAGCGCGCCGGCGTTTCTCCGACCTGCGCGGCGAACACGCGGCTGAAGTGCCTGCTGCTCATCGCGGCCCGTTCGGCCAGTAGGTCGAGGCGGTGGTCGTCGGCCGGATGGTTGTCGATGTGGTCCTGCGCGGCGCGAACCGCGGACCGGGTCGCCCGCGGCACCCAGACCGGCGTGGCGAACTGTGTCTGGCCGCCGGGGCGATGTAGGAACATCACCATCCACCGTGCCACCGTCTGGGCGACGTCGGTGCCGTGATCGGCCTCGACCATGGCCAACGTGAGGTCGATCCCTGCGGTCACCCCGGCTGACGTCCACACGTTGCCATCGCGACGGTAGATCGGGTCCGCATCGACAGTCACCCGCGGGTAGTCGTCGGCCAACTGCTGCGCGCCTGCCCAGTGAGTGGTAACGGTGCGTCCGTCGAGCAGGCCGGCTTCGGCGGCGATGAAGGCCCCGGTGCACACCGTCGCGATCCTCCGGCTGTCACGCGCTGCACCCCGAATCCAACCGACCAGGCGGTCGTCGTAGCGAGCAGTCCGCGAACCGTCGCCTCCGGGGATGAGCAACGTGTCGATTCTTTGGCGACCCTGCGGGAGTGCGGCAGTGACGATCTGCATCCCGCTCTCGGTCGTGATCGGCGTACCGAGGGGCGAGACGATGGTCAGGTGGTACCCGGCCGCAGGCTTCTTGCGGGCCGCGAGCACGGCCGTGGCGCCGGCGAACACCTCGTGCGGACCGATGGCATCGAGCGGCTGCATGCCGTCGAAGGCGACGATGACGACAGATCTGCGGGGCACGGTTCGATCATCGCCGGTTGCGTTGATGGCGTCAATGACATGGTTCCCACAGATCTGGACATCGGCGAAGTTCCAAGTCCGACGTTGGAGTCCCTACGATGGTTGCGACCCTCATCGAAAGGACCGACGTGGACGTACGCATCGGCGTCACCCAAGCCCCCCGGGAACTGACCCTCGAACTGCCCGACGATCTCGATCGAGACGCACTGAAGACCCAGATCGAGGCGGCACTCTCCGGTGCGGTTGACGTGCTGTGGCTGACCGACAAGCGCAATCGCGATGTCGGCGTGACGTCGGCCAAGATCGCCTATGTCGAGATCGGTACACCCGAGGGAGACCGCAAGATCGGCTTCGGCGGCTGACTGTCGTCGCCGCTGCGTACGACTGCTGAGTGCTAGAACGACTGCATGGCCACGTTGGGCGAACTCTGCCGGCAACACACGTCGCTGACCCGCGACGAGATCAACCATCTCAAGCAGTTGGTCAGCGAGTGGGGACTCCTGGCCGACCTGTGCTTCGCCGACCTGTTGCTGTACGTGCCATCGACCGATGCCGAATGGCTGATCGTCGCCCAGGTGCGTCCCGCCACCGGTCAGACGATCTACCTCACCGACTACGTCGGTGTGCCGGCCGACAACGAGCGGCCGCTCTTGTCGTCGGCCTTCGATACCGGAGAGATCAGCGAGAGTGAGATCGCCGTCGACTCGCTGCCGGAGCCGGCACGCATGTTGGCCATCCCCGTGCGCCACGGCTCCAAGCCGATTGCGGTCCTGTCGCGCGAGTGGTCGAGTCGTACCGGCCGTCAGCCGGGCGAACTGGAGCGCACCTACCTCGGGATCTTCCAGCGATTCGCGGCGATGATCGCCGAGGGATCGTTCCCGTTCCACGGGTTGGTCGGCGACTCCAGCGCGGCCCCTCGCGTCGGCGACGGGGTGATGGTGCTCGACGACGAGGCTCGCGTGCGCTACGCCTCGCCCAACGCTGTCTCCGCCCTTCATCGTGTCGGCATCAGCGCCAACGCGGTGGGCATGCGCCTGGCCGAACTGGGCTTCAACGACCGGCCGGTTCGCCTCGCCTACGAGGACCGCATGCCGGTGATCGAGGAGTTCGACCAGACACCCAACGTGACGTTGCTGACCCGCTGCATGCCGATGCTGGCAGGCGGCGAGGTGACCGGTGGCGTCTTGTTGCTTCGCGACGTGACCGAGGTTCGCAAGCGCGACAAGCTGCTGCTGTCGAAGGACGCCACGATCCGCGAGATCCACCACCGGGTGAAGAACAACCTGCAGACGATCTCGTCGCTGTTGCGCTTGCAGGGTCGGCGTCTCGAGTCGCCGGAAGCCAAGGCCGCGGTGGCAGAGTCGGTCCGCCGCATCCGCACGATCGCGCTGGTGCACGAGACGCTGTCACGCGAGCCAGGCGACGACGTCGCTTTCCTCGAGATCGTTCGACCACTGCTGCGTCTCGCCGAAGAAGGGTTGCAGTCGCCCGACCGTCCTGTGCGCTTCACCGTGCAAGGCGATGGCGGTCGGCTGCCGTCGACCATTGCCACGCCGCTCTCGGTGGTGCTGACCGAGTTGCTGCAGAACGCCGTCGACCACGGCTTCCCCGAGGGCAGCAGCGGCGGCGACGTGGTCGTGCAACTCCACCCGACCGACGACCAACTCAACATTCGGGTGATCAACGACGGTCGCGGTCTCGACTCGCAGTTCGAACTGAACAAGGCCACCGGGCTCGGCTTGTCGATCGTGCGAACGCTGGTGACGACGGAGTTGGCCGGCACCATCGTGATGCGGGCCGGCATGCCGGAAGACTTCGAGGCGGCCGGGCTCGGCGATCAGCCGAAGGGCGCCGGCACGGTCGTGGATCTGACGGTGCCGATCTGAGCTGGCGTCAGCCTGCGGCTTTTTGACGTGCGACGTACTGACGGCGCAGCACGCGCCGCTCTTCTTCGGAGGTGCCGCCCCAGATACCGGAGTCCTGGTTGGTCTCCAGCGCGTAGTCGAGGCAATCGCGGTTCACGGGACACTGCCCGCACACCTCTTTGGCCCGGGCGATCTGCAGCAGCGCGTATCCAGTCGTGCCGACCGGGAAGAACAACTCCGGGTCGGTGTCTCGACAGATGGCGTCTGCACGCCAGGTGTAGTCGGCATTTGCCAGGGTCAAGCTGGACGCGAGAATGGTCACGATCGACTCCTCAGGAGGAAATTGTGAGAATTTTCACGTGCAGACGAGCCACAGGTGGACGGACTCTCGACAACGGTGTGCACAGTGCTGTCAAACCTAGGAAACAAATCGTTCGTTGACAAGGGGTAGAGGCATGTTCTCGGACATAGTTCCTAGAGATGGGGGGTATCTATGGTAGAGGTGTTGGCCCATCGCGGCGCCTCCCGGGCCGCTCGAGAGAACACGATCGAGGCGTTTCACCTGGCAGCGGCCCTCGGCAGCGACGGCGTCGAGCTCGACGTGCGGCGCACCTCAGATGGCGCGTTAGTCGTGCATCACGACCCGTGTCTTGCCGACGGACGAGCGATCATCGACATGAAGGCCGTCGATCTGCCGGCGCACGTGCCGCGCCTCGACGCCGCGCTCGACGCGTGCAGTGGGATGTGGGTCAACGTCGAGATCAAGAACGACGCCGACGAGCCCGACTTCGATCCGACCGACTTGATCGCCGATTGCACGATCGACGTGCTGGCGGCGCGGGGCGACGACGATCGGTGGCTGATCTCCTCGTTCCGTCTCGAGACGATCGATCGCTGCAAGGCGATCAGCAACATCCGCACCGCCTGGTTGGTGGAGGAGGTGCCCGACGACGTGATCGCCACGATGGTCGGTCGAGGTCACGTGGCGTTGCACCCGTGGGTGGCGACGTTGCGGCGATCGCACATCGACGTCTGCCACGGGGCTGGCATCGCGGTCAACACCTGGACGTGCGATGACCCGCTACGGATGGACGAGCTGATCGAGTGGGGGATCGATGGGATCTGCACCAACGTCCCGGATGTGGCGATCGCCGTGATCGCCGGGCATCACATCGGTATGGGCAACGAGGGATAGACCAGGTTCACCGCGTCGGGGCGGTGCTCGAAGCGCAGCTCCAGGGTTTCGCCGAGGTAGTCGCCGTCGAGTTGGAACGGGAACGGGCGCGGCGAGGTGATGCTGAGACAGGTCAGGTCGGTCTGCACGTCGACGGTGTCGGACTGCTTCATGCCACCTCCACGGAGTGCGCCGCCGAGCGCGTGCAGGATGGCGCCGACCTTGAGGGTCTTGAACGTGATCGCCACCAGACCGCGGTCGAACGTGGCCGCGGGGCTGAGGTCGAGCGGGCGGTTCCCCAAGAAGGTGTACGGGTTCGTGTTGAGCACGATCGTGAAGTAGCCGTCGACGGGCGCCGGTTCCGCTGATGTGCGTACCTGGAAGTGCGGCTCGGCGCGGTCGTACTTGCTCATCCAGGTACGCACCGACGCGTAGATGAACAGCGGGTGGCCGAGCCAGCGCTTCATCGCCGCCCGGCGTTCGACTTCGCGCACGACTGCAGCGTCGTAGCCGATCCCGGTGTGGAAGCAGAAGTACCGACCGTTGACGTGACCGAGCCCGATGGGCCGGATGTCGTGGGCAGCGATCCCGTTGACGAGCAGTTGCACGGCCGGCACCGGATCGTTGGGCATGCCGAGCGTGCGGGCAAAGACGTTGGTGCTGCCGCCGGGAAGGATGCCGAGCGCCGTCTCTGTCCCTGCCACGCCTGTGGCAACCTCGTTCAACGTGCCGTCGCCACCGAAGCCGATGACGATGTCGACACCACGACGCGCTGCATCCTGGGCGAAGCGGATCGCGTGCCCACGGCGGTTCGTCTCGACCACTTCGACGTCGTTGCCCTGGGCCAGGGCGCGGTGCACGACAACGGTGTTGCGCGCCGTGACCGACGAGGCAAAAGCATTGACCACCAGCAGGATGCGCAAGACCGCGACGATACCCGCGGGTTCGGGTCGGCAGTTGGGTCATGGCCCTACTACGCGGTAACAATGGTGCCCCTATGAACGTGACTGTCTGTGTGAAGCAGATCCCCGACCCGGCGATGCCGGGTGAGCTGAACAGCTCGACCAACACCTTGAAGCGCGAAGGCAAGCTGATCCTCGACGAATCCGACAGCTACGGCGTCGAGATGGCCCTGCAGTTGGTCGCCGCGGCAGGCGAAGGCGAGGTCAGCCTGGTGTCGATGGCGCCGAACGACGAGGTCAGCGGCATGCGCACCGCACTGGCGATGGGCGCGGCCCGAGGCATCCTGATCAGCGATCCCAGCCTGCAGGGCAGTGACGCCCTCACGACCGCCAAGGTGCTGGCCGCAGCGATCAGCCGGCTCGGCAGCGCCGATCTGATCATCGCTGCGACCGAATCGAGCGACGGCTACACCGGCACCGTGCCCGAGCAGCTCGCCGAGGTGCTCGGCCTGCCGTCGGTCACGTTCGCCAAGCATGTGGTTGTCGAGGCGGGCTCACTGAAGGTCAACCGCCAGACCGAAGAGGGCTACGACGAGGTCACCTGCCCCCTGCCGGCCGTGATCAGCGTGACCGCAGGCGTGGTCGAGCCCCGGTACCCGAGCTTCAAGGGGATCATGGCTGCCAAGTCGAAGCCCGTCGAGACCGTGACAGCCTCCGACCTCGGTGTCACGCCGGTCGGCTGGGACGGCGCCGGCCAGACGATCGCCAGCGTCACCAAGGCCGAGGCTCGTGCCGCCGGCGAGATCATCGAAGACGACGGAGAGGGATACGCCAAGATCGTGGCGTTCCTCGAGAACCTGAAGCTCATCTGAGGAGCACCATGAACATCTGGGTATTCGCACAGGAATCCAATGGGGCGCCGACCACGGCGACCCTCGAACTGCTCACCAAGGCTCGTGGCCTCGGGTCGGTCGCCGCCTTTGTCGGTGGCGATGCCTCGGGTCTGGCGGCCTCGCTGGGCGAGCACGGCGCGGCCAAGGTGTATGCCACCGGTGACCTCGGCGGCAAGCTGCCGGGTGTTGCCGTTTCGGCGGCGATGAAGGGCGTGATCGACGGTGGCGACTCGCCGGATCTGATCATGTTCCCGCAGACGTACGAGGGCCGTGATGTGATGGCCCGCCTGTCGGTCAAGCTGGATCGCACCGTGCTGACCAACAACATCGACATCTCGGTCGACGGCGACGCCGTCTCGGTCACGACCCCGGTGTTCGGTGGCAACGTGCTCGTCACGACCACGTTCACCGCTGCCGGTCCGCACCTCGCGGCGTTCCGTCCCAAGAGTTTCGCCGCAGAGAGTTCGGGCGGTGGTGCAGCGGAGGTCGTCGCGGCACCGGTGCCCGACCTCGGTGCGGTTGGTGCCGCCACGGTGGTCGCCGTCCACGTCGAGGAGTCGAGCGGGCCCAAGCTCGACGAAGCCAACATCGTCGTGTCGGGTGGGCGCGGGCTGGGCGAGGTGTCGAACTACGAGATGATCGAGCAACTCGCCAAGCTGCTGAAGGGTGCGCCCGGTGCGTCACGTGCGATCGTCGATGCCGGCTGGGTGCCGTACAGCTACCAGGTCGGCCAGACCGGCAAGGTCGTCAAGCCGGGTGTCTACCTGGCGTGCGGCATCTCCGGCGCCACGCAGCACATGGTCGGCATGAAGGGCGCCAAGAACATCATCGCGATCAACAAGGACAAAGAGGCGCCGATCTTCGGGATCGCCGATCTCGGCATCGTCGGTGACGTGCACAAGGTCCTGCCGAAGCTGATCGAAGCCCTCCAAGCCCGCGGCTGACCTCCGCCGACCACAACGCCCTGAACTTCGTCGCTCGGAGGTCGCTGAGCGACCTGGGTGCGACAAAGTTCGAGGGTCACGCCGAGTCGTGGGCGCTGATCGCCCAGGCGTAGCCCTCGGCGCGATCTGCCACGGCCAACTGCAGCTCCCACCCGAGCCGCGGTTCTCTGGCGTCCCACCAGTACCAGTCGAGCGCCGCCAAGGCCTCGCCCACTTCGTCGGGCTCGACCGGCCAGACGTCGATCATGTCGGCCAACGCGGCGATGGTCCACCACGCCCCGAACCGGCCGATTGCGGAGCCACGGCGCCGACCATGTGCCCCTCCACTGGCGCCGGCCCAGGCGAGCCACTCCATCGCCAAGGGCGCGGCGATCGGTGCGAGGCGACCGCCCGAGACACCGAGCGCAGCGACCGCCGCGCCGGCTGTTCCCTCGACCGCGACGATTTCCGCGCGTCCGTTCGACGACGTGATCCACGGCTCGATCAGCTGCCGCACCGCCAAGGTCACCTCCGGGTCGTCGATGATCGCGCCGCTCTCCTCGGCGGGCGTCGTGACGAAGGCGGCCGAACCGGGCAAGGACGGTGCATCGGCGACGATCCCGTCGTCGGTGTAGACGGCCTGGCGGTACCGGGGCTCCCAGGCCTGAAGCGCGAACGGGATCTCCAGCGGATTGGCGACGTCGGATGGGATTCGGTGCCCGCGAAGCGCACACTCGTGGGCGATGAACCCGAGTCGCGGGCCAGCGGGCACCGAGGCACGCAGTTCGTCGAACGCGTGTCGCTGCGCCACGACCTCTGTCAGGGGTCCGATCGTGAACCTGCCACTCTCCTCGTCGAGCACCTGGCTCGCCCACTCGGCGGGCGCCCAGAGGGCGAGGCGGTACTCGGCCAGCGTCGCCGCGGGCCACAGCTGCCGGCCGGTCGACACCGCGGCGCGAGTTCGGTTGCGCAGCTCGACCAATGCGGTCCAATCGCCATTCGCGCACAGCGTGTCGACGAGCCGCACCAGGCCGTCGAGATCTGCGCGATGGATGAGTGTGTCGGTCTCGCTCAGACGATCGGCCATGGGTACCGGCGACCGGACTGATCGACCGGGAACACCGGGTTGCTTGCAACCCACTGGGCGCGTTGCTGCAACGCGGCGACTTCGTCGTCGTCGAGCAGGGTGGCGATCTCCAGCGGGATCTGCGTGGTAATCGGCGTGATGGCATCGATCAGGGCCGGAGCGATCGGCTCGCCGCCGAACTCCCACACGACGGTGCGGAGTTTGAAATCGGCCGAGAAGCACAGCCCATGGTCGATTCCCCACACGTGATCGTGGTGGTCGATCAACACGTGGCCACTCTTGCGATCGGTGTTGTTGGCGACGAGATCGAACAGTGCAACCTCGCGCAGCGTGTCGTGCAGGTCGGGCCGTTCCTCGTGGATCGTGAAGTAGTGCTGACGGTGATCGACGTCGACGAACCATTGCACCGAGCCTTCGCCGTACGGCCCGTCGCGCAGCACCGTGGGCGGCACGAGGTCGAGGTGCAGTGCCTCGCTGAGGTGATAGGCCGCGACCTCGCGGCGGTGCAGGCCCGGCTCGAAATCCCAGAGCGGGCGCTCGCCTCGCAATGGCTTGTAGATCCCCTGGCCCCGTTCTTGCCCACATTGGATGTTGACGAGGAACGTGGCGTTGCTGCTCCACGGCATGCGTCCCTCGATGTCGATCTCACCACACGTCAACACGTGCAGCTGTCGAGCGCGATCGGTCAGTTCATCCGCGGGCATATGTGGCCATCTGGATCGACCGGGTTACCGCACCATTGGCACGGTGGCCGTCCGGCGGCGACGATCGACTCGGTGTGACTGCACAGCGCCGCGGCCTGGCCGCGGGTGAGGAAGACTCGGAGATGACCACGGTCCTCGACGGCGTCGGGATCGGGTTCGCCCTCCTCGTCGACGGGGACGACCTCCTCGAGTTGCACCAGGACCCGATCGTTGTCGCGGTCGTACCCGAGCCCGATCGGGCCGAGCACGAACACCGGGTCGACGGGCTCGGCCAGTTCCATCGCAGCAGGAAGGGGCTGATCGGCGGGCGACGGGAGGTCGCTCATCACCTTGCGAAGGTAGTCGGCGATCGCCGCGGCCTGCTGCTTCTCGCATTTGACGGTGACGCGCGTAGCGCCGCGCCGGGCCTGCAGCAAGAAGGTGCGTTGGCCGGGCTGGCCGATCGCACCGACGGTGAACGCATCAACCTCGTCGAACTCGTAGAAGACGCCCATCATGGCCTCACGACGGCCGCAGTTCGGCCAACGACCCACCGGTCGAGTTGACGGTCAGCACCACCGGCCCGCCGGCGGAGTAGGCGATCGCGGTGACCGAACAGGGGCTGATCACGATTCGCTGGAACAGGTCGATGTGCGTGCCCATGGCGTGGGCGACGGCGGCCTTGATCGGGTCGGCATGCGACACGCAGACGACCACCCCACCCTCGTGAGCGGCGCGCAGCCGGTCGATGGCGTTGACGATGCGACCCTGCATCTCGGTGAAACTCTCACCACTGGGGAAGCGGAAGGTCGATGGCGCACGGAGGACCGTGTTCCACTCCGGCAACTTCATCAGCTTCTTCAGTTCGGCGCCGGTCCACTCGCCGAAGTCGCACTCCAGCAGGCCCTTGTCGATGTGCACCTTCAGGTTGCGGGCCTTGGCAATCGGTGCTGCCGTCTCGCGTGCCCGCTCGAGCGGCGATGCGTAGACGGCATCGACGCGGGCCAGCGCAGCGATGCGGTCGGCTGCTGCCTGCGCTTGTGTTTGCCCGGTCTCGGCGAGGTGCAGCCCGGAGGCGCGGCCCGGCAGGATCTTGCCGGTGGTCGGAGTCAATCCGTGACGAACCAACAAGATCAACGTCGATGATGGGGGTGCGGTCTTTGGTCTCGCCATCTCGATGTTGCAACTTAGTGTGCAAACCGTGGATTCGCTCCCTCACTTGGCCGTCGACGTTGGTTCGTGCCGTGTCTGCCCGCGGCTCGTTACATGGCGTGAGCAGGTCGCCGTCGACAAGCGAGCAGCGTTCCGCGACGAGGAGTACTGGGGTCGTGGGGTGCCCGGTTTCGGTGATCCGGGGGCCAAGGTGGTGGTCGTCGGACTCGCCCCGGCCGCTCATGGCGCCAACCGCACCGGTCGGGTGTTCACCGGTGACCGCTCGGGCGACTGGCTCTATCGGGCCATGTACCGAGCCGGCCTGGCCAACCAACCGGAGTCCGTCTCGATCGACGACGGGCTGGCGTTGACCGAGGCATGGGTGACCGCGGTGGTGAAGTGTGCGCCGCCCGACAACAAGCCGTCACCCGACGAACGCGTGAACTGTCGCCCGTTCTTCCGACGCGAACTGGCGCTCCTCGGTGGCGTCACGGTCGTGGTCTGCCTCGGCGCGTTCGCCTACGAGGCCGTGTGCGCCGAGTTCGGGGTGCGGCCCCGGCCGAAGTTCGGCCATGGCGTCGAGGTGATCGCCGCGAACGGCATGCATCTGCTGTGTTCGTTCCATCCCAGCCAGCAGAACACCTTCACCAAGCGGCTCACCGCGCCGATGCTCGACGCCGTGTTCACCCGCGCCGTGGAGTTGTCGATCGCCGAGCAAGTCACCGAATCTCCGGTGCAACCGGAGATTCCGTGACTTGCATCGACGGGTACACGGCGTGTCGCGCTAGGGAGCCGGCTGTGTGAGTGACACTCGCTGGCCGTCGATGGTTCCGCTGATCGTCGCCGGGGGGTGGGCCGCGTTGTAGTTCCATGCGAGAGTGAGCCGGCAGTCGGCGGCTCGGGCGCAGGTGACGGTGGCTGTGACGGCGCCTGTTGCCCGGTCCCACTTGACCCGACCCGAGACCGGTTCCGCGTGCATCGACCAGCAGCACGTCGCGACGGGCCAGCAACGGGGCGAACAGGTCGAGGTAGAAGTCGCGCGACCCGGTCGACGGGTAGCCAGGCCCACCCTCGACGGCAACGATCGTGCCGAGCGACGGTCGATTGCGGTTGGTGGCGCGGTGGAGCTCGAACCCGATCGTGATGGTGGCGCCGCCGGGATCGAGCGGATCCAGCGAGCGCTCGATCGTGCCGCACTGTGCGCCGGGCACATCGGGACACGGCGTGAAGTGCGCAGCCCGCTTGGGGGCTTGCGACGACGGGGCGCTGGGCCGGGCGGAGACGGTCGGCGACGTGACCCCGACCACTCCGACGACGAGTCCCGCCACGAGGGCGATACGGCCGTACATCACCGGATGGTAACACCGGCCGATCGAGGCGAGGAACGGGGTGCTGACACCGAAACGTAGGATGCGGGGACCTTCGCGCAGGGAGATCTCGGGTATGGAAAAGCAGGTGATCGACGCGAATGTGCCGACGACGGGCGGGCCGTTCAACCTGTGCATTCGTTACGGCGACATGGTGTACGTGTCGGGCTTGCCGCCGTTCGATGAGGAGTATTCCGCTCGTCTGCGTGCAGCGCGTGCTGCCGGCGAACCGATCCCTCCGTTCCCGGCGACCCCGTTCGACGTGCAGGCCCGATGCGTGATGGATCACTTGAAGTCGTTGGTAGATGCGGCCGGCTCGAACATGGACTGCTTGCTGAAGGTCGTGGTGTGGCTGAAGGACCAGTCGGATCAAGAGGCGTTCGACCGGATCTATCGGAGCTACTTCAGCAGTGCCGAATCGCTGCCGACCAGAACGCGCATGCAGGCCGGCAGGACACCGATGGATTGTGGGTTGGAGATCGACGCCATCGGGTTCGTTCCCGACTGACAGCGGTCAACGGCTCAATGCCCGACCGAGCGCCGCACCGGCGAGGTGGTTGGCCGCGATGGCATCGTCGAAGAAGTCGGCCAGCGAGAAGAACCCGTGGTACATCCCGCTGAAGCGCACGTGGCTGGTGGGCACGCCCAGCGCGGCGAGCCGGGCCGCATATGCGTCGCCCTCGTCGCGCAGCGGGTCGTACTGTGCGGTGATCAGCAACGTGGGTGGCGACTTGGCCAGCACGTAGTCCGCGGCGAAGTGCGGCGAGACGCGCGGGTCGGTCACGCTCGTCGGCGTGCCGCCCAGGTAGTGGTTGATGAACCAACGCATGCCGGCAGCGGTGAGCTGCGGGCCCTCGGCGTTCTCGGTGAAGCTGGGGAAGCTGCACGTGAGATCGGTGGCGGGGTAGACGAGCAGTTGATACCGCAGCGGCGCCGGGGCCAGGTGGCCGGCCACGATTGCCAGGTTGGCGCCTGCCGAGTCGCCGCCGATGGCGAGCCGGTCCGGTGAGCACCCGAGCGATGCGGCGTTGGCATGCGCCCACCGAGTCGCTGTGACAGCGTCGTCCAAGGGTGCTGGGAACTGGTGCTCGGGCGCCAGTCGGTAGTCGACACTCAGCACCGCCTGGCCGCTGCTGTTGGCCAAGATGCGACAGAGGTTGTCGTGTGTCTCCACGTTGCCGAGCACCCATCCACCGCCGTGCAGGAACACCAGGAGCCCGAGATCGTCGCGTTCGTTGGGTCGGTAGAGCCTGGCCGGCACACCACCGGCGTCGAGGTCTCGAGTGTGATGGATGGGCTCGGTCGACGGACGCTGCCGCTTGGCGCGGATGTCGCGGGCCTGCGCTGCGCTGCACACCTCGAGGGGCGGCTCGCCCAGCGCGGCCATGAGAGCGAGCAGTGATTCCGCCTGAGGATGGAGGGGCACCCGGGGATTCTGCCACGGCGCTGCCCTGCTCGATCGACCCGGCGCGGTTGCCGTTACGGTGATCGACCATGACCGACGACATCACGCGCTACGACGCGGTCGAGGGCTACTGCGGTGCCCTCAGCTGCGCCCCGGGCGAGACGATGACAGTGCATGTCTCCAGTCGCTCCGACCGGTACGACATTGCGATCCACCGGTGGGGTCCGGAGCTCGAACTGATGTGGAGCGCGACCGATCTGGTCGGTGAGGAGCAACCTCTCCCCGACGACGCAGATTCCCACGGGTGCGGATGGCCGGTGTCGGTGAGGATCCCGATCGGTGCCGAGTGGCGGAGCGGGTTCTATCTCATCACCCTCTCGCCGCGGGGCGCTTCCCCGGACAGTGACCGCGGCTACGCAGGCTTCGTCGTTCGCGCTGGGCAGCATCGTGCCGCAGCGTTGCTGGTGTTGGCGACCAATACCTACAACGCCTACAACAGCTGGGGCGGGCGCAGCCTGTACACCGGCGGATCGCGGGTGTCGTTCGCCCGACCGTTCGGGCGCGGGATGCTGGTGCGGCCGGCAACCGAGCGCGACGACCGCAAATCGCGGCCGACCTATCGACGCGAGGAGCCCGACGTCGATGGCTTGATCTACCAGCAGTACCGGTTCGCCAACGGCTATCCCGGCTTCATGGGTTCCGCCGGGTGGTTCACCTACGAGCGGCGATTCGTCGAGTGGGCGGAGGCCGAGGGCTACGAGCTGGACTACGCAGTGTCGAGCGACCTCGACCGTGACCCCGAGATCGCTTCCGGGTACGACCTCGTCCTCGGTGTTGGCCACGACGAGTACTGGTCTGCCGGGCAGCGGGCGGCGATCGAGGCACACGTCCGTGCGGGCGGCAACTACGCCAGTCTCTCGGGCAACACGATGTTCTGGCAGATCCGCCTGGAAGACGGCGGCCGAGCGATGGTCTGCCACAAGTACCATGCCCACGAGGTCGACCCGGTCGTCGGAACCGAGGCGCAGGTCTCGATGACCGGCATGTGGGCGGACCCGTTGGTGGGCCTGCCGGAGACCGCGCTGCTGGGTGCCGGCTCGGCATACGGGTTGTACAACCGCTTCGGTGCAGCCACCCCGCGGGGCGCGGGGGCGTTCACCGTGTACCGCAACGAGCATTGGATGTTCGCCGGCACCGGGTTGCGGTACGGCGACCTGTTGGGCGTCGACGACGGCGTGGTCGGCTACGAGACGGTCGGCTGCCGGCTCGGGTTCGATGCGTATCAGTTGCCGATCGCGATCGGAGGCGATGGCACCCCCGAACACATCGAGGTCGTGGCGTTCACCCCGTCGTCGAACCTGGCGATGGGGGAGTACCCGGCGTCGATCGCTGCTCTCGATGATCAAGGGGATCTCGAGTTCATCGCCGGCCGCCTCCACGGTGTCGTCGACGCCGACACCTTGGCGCTGTGCCGACACGGCAACGCGGTGATGGTGACCTGTCGACCGTATGGCGACGAAGGCGGCGAGGTGTTCACGATCGGCTCGACCGATTGGGTCTTCGGCCTCGCCGGCGACCCGTTGGTGGGACAGGTGACGCGCAACGTGATCGACCGCGGCCTGCGGCGATGAAGGTGGTCCGTCGGTGCGCGCTGATCGTCGTGCTCGTCGTTGCCGTTGCCGGGTGCGGTTCGCAGCCACGCGATGAGGCTCGGGTCTCGCTGGTGAAGCAGTTGCAGGACGGCGGCCTCGACCCCAAGACCGCCGAGTGTGTGGTGTCGGCCTTCTTCGATCGCAAGACCAACGAGGAACTGAAAGGGTTCTTCGATCGACCCGAGCTGACACCGGATGAGGCGGCCGAGTTCGCCGCCCTCGGCCAGCGGTGCAAGGCCGCGAGCGGCGGGTAGTTTACGAACGTGCCTCGAGTCCTCACCGTCGCCGCCGCGCAACTCGGGCCGGTGCAACGCGACGACACCCGCGATCAGGTCGTTGCGCGGATGATCGCGCTGCTGCATCAGGCGGCACAGCACGGCGTCGAGTTGGTGGTCTATCCGGAGCTCGCCCTCACGACGTTCTTCCCACGCTGGTTCGTCGACGACATCGCCGAGGCCGATCATTGGTACGAGCGCTCGATGCCGAACGCGTCGACGCAACCGCTGTTCGACGAGGCTCGCCGGCTGGGAATCGGGTTCTGCATCGGGTACGCGCTGCTCGACGACGCCGGGCATCGCTGGAACGTGCAGACCCTGGTCGAGCGTGACGGCTCGATCGTGGCCACCTACACCAAGACCCACATCCCCGGCCACGAGCACAACGAGCCTGATCGCCCCTTCCAGCATGCCGAGCGGTACTACTTCGAGCCATCGCCCGACGGGTTCGGCGTGTGGCGCGCGTTCGGTGGACTGATGGGGATGATGATCTGCAACGACCGTCGGTGGCCGGAGAGCTATCGGGTCATGGGCCTGCAGGGTGTCGAGATGATCCTGTGCGGCTACAACACCCCGATCCACTACGTGCCCGACCCGAGCCAAGACATCCTGCAGGGCTTCCACAACGCGCTCGTGATGCAGAGCGGGGCGTATCAGAACGGCACGTGGGTCGTCGGGGTCGCCAAGGGCGGCGTGGAGGAAGGTGTCGACTCGCTCGCCCAGTCGATGATCGTCGCGCCGAGCGGGCAAATCGTGGCCCAAGCACTGACCAGTGGCGACGAACTGGTAGTGGCCCGCTGCGACCTCGATTGGTGCAAGCGGTACAAAGAAACGCTGTTCGACTTCGACCGCTATCGACGACCGGAGTTGTACTCGCGCATCACCGCGCAACGCGGCGTGATCGAGCCGGATCAGATCGAGCGCGGCTAGTGGGCGCGATCACGCCCGGGTTGGTCTGCGGGCATCATCACCTCTATTCGGCGCTGGCGCGGGGCATGCCGTCGCCACCGAAGCAGCCGAAGAGCTTCATCGAGATCCTCGAGCAGATCTGGTGGCGACTCGACGTGGCCCTCGACCCCGAAATGATTCGATGGTCGGCGATGCTCGGCGCGGCCGAGGCGCTGATGTGCGGCACGACCGGGATCATCGATCATCACGAGAGCCCATCGGCCATCGACGGCAGCCTGACGATCATCGCCGATGCCTGTGCCGAGGTCGGTGTGCGCGTGAACTGCGCGTACGGCGTGACCGATCGACACGGTTCGCGCCAGGCCGC
>JAYVOI010000074.1:0-5956 GCA_043758005.1 Ilumatobacteraceae bacterium | reverse complement strand
TGAGGTTGCTCTCGTTGGCGATCAGGCCGACGAGGTCGCCGGGCCGGATGCCGAACTTGCGGCCCAGCCCGACGTAGATGAAACCGGTGCCGACGGTGCCACCGCGATGGTTCTGCGACGCCGAGCGGGGGCCCTTCTGGCCCGGACGCTCGCCGGGGCGACCAGCCCGATCTGGCCGGTCGGGCCGAGGGCCACGATCGATCTTGTGCGAGAAGTCGGGGATCTCGGCCTCGTCGACGGTTGCGCCGCCGGCTTCGTGTGCCAACTTCACCGCGGCGAGCGCGATGGTGCGGATGTTGTGATCGCCGGCCAATGCGTTGAGCACGTCATTGTAGTCGTCGAGGTCGTCCGACGCCAGCGCCTCGCGCACGGCCGTGACCGTCTGTTCGATCTGCCTGGCGCGCAAGTCGGCCACCGTTGGCACGCGCTCGATGGCGATCTTCTGCTTGGTCAACTTCTCGATGTTGAACAGCAACCGTTGCTCACGTGGCTCGGCGAGCGTGATCGCCACACCCTGACGACCGGCCCTGCCGACTCGACCGATGCGGTGCACGTAGCTCTCCGCCGCGGACGGCACGTCGTAGTTGACGACGTGGGTCAACGTGTCGACGTCGAGGCCGCGGGCAGCAACGTCGGTGGCGACCAGCAACTCGGCGGTGCCGTCACGGAGGCGCCCCATCACCCGGTCGCGCTGCGGTTGGTCCATGCCACCGTGCAATGCCTCGGCGCGGTAGCCGCGACCGTTCATCGTTTCGGTCAACTGGTCGACCTCGAGGCGCGTGCGGCAGAACACCAGCGTGGCCTTCGGGCCTTCGATGTCGAGGATGCGGCCGAGCGCCGCTGGCTTGTGCGAACGCTGCACCATGTACGCGCTCTGACGAACCAGGGCCGTGCCGGGAGTGGTGTCGCTGCGACCGATCTGGATGCGCACCGGATCGCGCTGGTATTTGCGGGCGAGGGCATTGATGCGGGCCGGCATCGTTGCCGAGAACAGCACGGTCTGTCGCTCGTCGGGTGTCGCTTGCAGGATCGAGTCGATGTCGTCGGCGAAGCCCATGTCGAGCATCTCGTCTGCCTCGTCGAGGATCACGGTCTTGATCGCGCTGAGGTCCAGCGAGCCGCGGCCGATGTGGTCGAGGGCCCGGCCAGGTGTGGCGACGACGATGTGCACGCCTCGATCGAGGGCCTGGAGTTGCCGGAAGATCGGCTGGCCGCCGTAGATCGGCGTGACCTTCGCATTGAGCTCTCGTCCGTAGCGGAAGATGGCCTCGCTGACCTGCATGGCCAGTTCACGCGTCGGCACGAGGATCAGCGCGAACGGTACGACCTTCGCGGAGGTGTCGATCATCTGCAACACCGGCAAGGCGAACGCAGCGGTCTTGCCGGTGCCGGTGGCGGCTTGGCCCAACAGATCTCTGCCGGCGAGCAGGTGTGGGATGGTCTGACGCTGGATCGGCGTCGGTTCTTCGTAGCCGAGATCGTTGATCGTCTTCAACAACTCGGGACGCAATCCCAGTGTGTCGAAACCGTCGCCTTCGTCGGTCTCGATCGGATCTTCTTCGTGGCCACTGATGTCGTGGTCTGTCATGACGGCTGAACTCTCGTTAGTGAATGTTCAACGATAGAAGCCAGAAGACCGAAACAGGCGTGATGCGGGGCGTGCGGCAGGGGCCGGAAGGGCGGCGCGAGGGCGATATCGGCGCGTTGGCGCGTTGATCGTCGGCTCGAGGGGCGTCGCAACCTCAGCGAGAACCCGCGGCGTCGCAGGTCAGAGCGGTCGTAGCACCAATGGGCGGGGCCACTTTGACGTCCCTTGGATATTGGCGGGACGTCCGTTGGGAGGCCTCCTCGTACCTTGCTCACTACCAACCAACACCCACTCAGTACGACCTCAAGGAGACAACATCATGAAGAAGTCACTCATCTACATCACCGCCGGAATCGCCGCCGTCGGATTCGGCGTCCCAGCGTTCGCCGCCCATGGCGACGCCCCCCGCCACAGTGTCCCGACTCAGGTCACCGTTGCGACGGTCGCTCCGACGATCGCCACGACGAACAGCGTCGAGGACAACCCGGCCCGCATCGGAGCCGATGACAACGGCACGTCGAACAGTGTTGCCTCCAGCGTCACCTCGAACAGCGTCGAGGACAACCCGGCCCGCGTCGGCGTGGATGACGACGGCGTTGACGACAGCGTCACCACCAACACGGTCGAGGACAATGGCGTGGACGCCGGCGTGACGTCGATCACCGTCGACGACTCCGGTCACCACGGTGGCGGCGACGCCTGAGCGATCAGTCGGACCTCATCTCCCCCCGGCACAGTCGGGTGACGCAAGCAGCGTCACCCGCCTGTGCCGTTTTCGCGTGGTGCGTTCAGGACGCGGGAGCGGCGGGTGCGGCGAGCTCGATGTCGAGTCGAAGCAGTCCCCGGAGCATGAAGCTGGGGAAGTAGCGGTAGTCGTTGGAGTCGCTGAGTTGGTACGAGCCGATGCGTCGTGCGAGCTCTTCCAGGGCGACCCGCGCCTCGAGGCGCGACAGCGCCGCACCCAGGCAGAAGTGGATGCCCTTCCCGAAGGCGAGGTGTTCTTTCAACCGCGGTCGATCCGGGTCGAACGACTCGGCGTCGGGATACACCACCTCGTCGCGGTTGGCGGCGCCGTACACCAGCACGAGTCGTGCGCCGGCCGGCACCGTCACGCCGCCCAGTTCGACGTCGTGCGTGGCGATCCGGAAGATGCCCTGAGTCGGGCTGGAGAGTCGCAGTGATTCCTCGACGATCCGCTCGATACGTGACGGGTCGGCTTGCACCTGCTTCCACTGGTCGGGATGCTCGCCGAGCAGGCGCATCATCTCCGACAACAGCTTCGTCGTGGTCTCGTTGCCCGCCACCATCAGTTGGGAGATGATGCTGAGCATCTCGGGTATGTCGAGGGGGCGCGGGTCGACCCCCGGCTCGTCGAGCGTGGCGTTGAGCAGATTGGTCAGCAGATCGTCCTGAGGCTCGGTCCGGCGTCGTTCGATCTCCGATTCGAAGTAACGCTGGAACTCGTTGGTCTCTCGTTCCGCGGCAAGGCGCCGGTCGAGCGAGATGTTGGTGCCGATGCCCGCGATCGACGCATCGCTCCATCGCTTGATGTCGGCGAAGCGTTCCTCCGGCTGGTTCAACATCGTGGCGATGACCGCGACCGGTAGCGGCACGGCGAAGTCGGCGACGAACTCGAGCTCCGTGCGATCGCCCCACGAGTCGATCAGCGTGGTGACGATGCCGCGGATGAATGGCTCCATCGCCGAGATCGTCTTCGGGTTGAACGCCTTGGCGACCAGGCCACGAAAGCGCGTCTGCTCGGGAGGGTCGGTGGTCAGCATGGTCGAGGCGCGTACATAACCCTCGGCGATGACCTCGTTGTACCTCGCCGTGTCCTCAGCGTTCATCGGCATGGTCGGTCGGCCGAACTTCGACGAGAACGTCGCCGGGTCACGAAGGATCGCCAGCACCAGATCGTGGCGGGTGACGAGGTACAGGCCGAACTGTTCGAGGAACAGCACCGGGGCTTCGTCGCGCATCGTCGCGTAGTGCGGATACGGGCACTGCAGGGTGTCGGCGTCGAACGGATCGAACGTCGAAAGCTCGGCGGCCGTCATGATGCGGGGAGCTCCAAGATGGTGACCTTGCCGTTGTCGCCGTCGACTTCGATGATCGCGCCGTCGGGAATGCGAGATGTTGCGTCCTTCACCGAGACGACGCAGGGCAGCCCGAGCTCCCGGCTGACGATGATGGCGTGGCTGATCTGGCCGCCGACGTTGACCACGACGCCGTCGACCGCCATGAACAACGGGGTCCAACCAGGGTCGGTCTGTGGAGCGATCAAGATGTCGCCGGGACCGAGATCGCGTGGATCTGCAGGATCGAGGATCACGCACGCTTTCCCCGTGATCACCCCCGGGCAGCCGGCGATCCCGGGTAGCACGTCGCCGACCGCGGCCGTCGTGACGTCGGCGGCGCCCCGCTTGGCCCACGTCGAGATCGGCGGAACGTTGGCGTCGCGGATGAAGTACGGCGGTTCGAGATCGAACAACTCGCGCCACATCGCGTGGCGCTTGGCGAGCTTGTCGTTCCAGCCCGTCGGTGACGCAACGAACTGCTCGACCTCGTCGTCGAGGAGCATGAAGATGTAGTCCAGCCGGTCGATGTGCCCGGCAGCGACATGTCGACGTCCGAGCTCGTTGAAGATCACCCGCAACTCGTTGACGGCGATCACGATCGTGCTCTTGGTCCGTTCGCGGAATCCCTGCATGTTGCCGGCGATCAACGCTCCCTCGAACTGGGCCGCCAACTCCTCGCCGAGTGGCTGGACCTTGGCCCGTACCTCCTCGATCACTTGGAGCCGCTCGCTGACCTTTGCTGCGTTGCGGATGCGAGGTGATTCGCCGTCGTCTTGCAGACGGATACGGTCGAGCATGATCAGCGGTAGCCGAGGATTGGTCTCCCACGAATCCGCGCTGATCTCCCACTCGTTCGGGCCGCGCGAGCCGTAGTCGACGATGAAGTCGTCGAACGTGGCGAGGAACGCCTTCGCGTCGGCGCTGCCCGAGGCCGCGAGGCGGTCGGGAAGGCCATCGACTCCGGCGTCGAACGCTTCCGTTAGCTCCTTGCTGCCGCGAATCTTGCGCGACAGCTCCCACAACACATAGCTCGGCTCGGCGGAGTCGACGTCGCCGAGACCGGAGAGCAGCTTCATCGGCACCGTCGCGTCGCCGATCGCCTGCCCGATCGCGTACAACACCCCGGGAGCGATCCCCGAGCTGCTCGACGACACCGTGTGGGCATCGAACAAGCGCACCAGCCACGGCTGCAGCGATCGAGCACGAGCGACAAGGTCCTCGTCGGACATCGTCGAGAGATCAGGACGGTCGCGCCGCAACGTCTTCATCGCGGCTTTGTCCTCGTCGATCTCCGGCCACGTCGTCGTGCTCATGACCCAACCCATGTGCTGGTAGATGCCCGGGACCAGGTGAGGCTTGTCGTCGCGCGGGTCGGCGACATATGGGGGAACGTCGGGGTGATCGCCGAAGAAGGCGAGGTCGAGCTGCGCGACCGTCAGGACCGGGCTTCGGGCCCCTTGCATCCGAACGTTCGCCAGGTTGATGTAGAAGTACCCGCCGAAGAAGCCACACGTCTCCGGGAACTTCTCCGACATCTCGCCCGGGTCGAAGTAGCTCATCCGCTCGTAGCCGTCGCGCCAACCCAAGGCGATGCCGTTGTCGAAGCAGAACTGTTGCCCCAGCGGCGAGGCCGGCGTGGCCAGCACCTCACCCGCGTTGGAGCGCGTGTAGTGCGGCCAGCGCTTGCTCGGCGGCCAGTCGGCGATCCAGCGATCTTCCATGCGATCAAACCCCCTCGTGCGATCGAAGATCACACGTTAGCCGTCTGCCGTCGCTGCTTTCATACCTGGCCAGCGTGGTTGAAGGTTTGATGCCAAAGTTTCCCCGAGCGCCGTCGTGATCAGGGCGTGGCGTCGGTCCAGTACGGGGCGCGAAGGGCGCGCTTGTTGATCTTGCCCATCGTCGTTCGACCGAGATCGGTGACGACTTCGATGGTGCGCGGGCACTTGTAGCGGGTCAGGCGCTCGCGGCAGTAGGCGAGCAGTTCGGCGGCATCGGGGGGGTTGGCCGGATCGGTGGCGATGACGAGCCCCTTCAACTCCTCGCCCATGTCGGCGTTGGGCACACCGATGCACGCCACGTCGGCGACCCCGGGGTGCTCGATCAGCACCTGCTCGGCTTCGGCCGGATAGATGTTCACGCCGCCCGATACCACCATGTCGCTGAAGCGGTCGGTGATGAACACGTAGCCGTCGGCGTCCATGTATGCGATCTCGCCGATCGTGAAGACACCCGGGGCGATGTGGGCAGCCTTGGTCTTCTCCGGGTCGTTGGGGTAGACGATGCCGCG
>JAYVOI010000073.1:0-2506 GCA_043758005.1 Ilumatobacteraceae bacterium | reverse complement strand
CGAGCAACCGACCGGCCTCATCGCACACGCCAAGAGCGAGCATGTTGTAACTCGCCAACCGCTCGGCGACTTCGCGCTCCGACAGGTCGGGCGTGATCGTCGGTTCTTCTTCGATGCAGCGGCCCAGCTCGATGCTGGGTGGCTCGCGCAGCAGCCTCTGGAAGTGGACGACACCGACATAATTGCCGGTTGGCGTCTTGTACGGCGGCTGCACGACGAACACCTGGGCGGCGATCGAGACCAACCAATCGGGGTTGCGCAGTTCTGCGAGGGCTTCTGCCACAGTCGCAGTCGGGCCGAGGATGATGATGTCGGGCGTCATCAGTGCGCCGGCGGTGCCCTCGTCGTAGCTCAGCAGGCGGCGCACCTGGTCGGCATCCTCGGCGTCCATCGCCTCGAGGATGCGTGTGCGTTGCTCGCCGGGCATCTCGGCCAGGAGGTCGGCAAGGTCGTCGTACTCCATCTCCTCGAGCACATTGACGAGGCGCTCGAGATCGAGGCCTTCGATGATTCGCAACTGCTCCGTCTCGGGCAACTCTTCGAGCAGGTCGGCCAAGCGCTCGTCGTCCATCGCCTCCGCCAACAACTTGCGCTGCGTCATCGGCATCGAGCGCACGATGCCGGCAACATCGCTCGGATGCATGTCTCGCAACCGGGCCACCTCGGCGGCGACCTCGGATCCGACGGTGTGGAACAGCTCGGGGAGCTCGGCGACATCGACCAATCGATAGCTCGGGCGCCGTCGCAACGCGCTGCGCCGGGACAGGCGAACCTTGGCCAACTGCCACCACGTCTGTCGGCCGTCGCCGCCGGCGCGGATGGCCACGTCGCTGACCGTCTCGTCGCCGATCTTGCGGTCGATGATGTCGCGCCCGATCAACACCTCGCCGGCCTTCGGCTTGAACGGGTTGAGGTCGACGTCCCAACTGCGCAGGCGGGCACCATCGCTGTCGATGCCTGCCAGGCGAGCAGCGTTCACGAAGATGCGCCGCCGCTGACTGGTTGCGACGAAGCCGAGCACCCGCGGCGCAACACCGGGACGACCGGGAATGACCACGATGTCGTCGAGCCGACCGATTGGCGCACCGCCGGCGTCGAGCAACGGCAAGCGCATCACTCGAAACGCGTAGATCAGGTCGCCTGCCATACGGCAAGGCTACCCCCGCGCCCCTGCTCAGACGGGATGGATTGGCCAATTAGCCAACCAGGTTCGCGGTGAGTTACCTGGCGCTTACCTCGACGAGGGTGTCGGAGAACGCCGCTCCTCCGCCCCACTCGGTCAGCGTGTCGTTGGTCAGCGAGTTGGCAACCATCGCGTCGGGGTGATGGCGGCTCCACCAACCCCACGGGATCGACACCAAACCGGGTCGTACCCGGTCGGTGATCCGTGCCGGTACCTCGACCGAGGCCCGATCGTTGAACACCCGAACGTACTGCCCTTCCGTAATTCCACGGCTGGCTGCGTCGTGGGCGCACAGCTCGACGAATGGTCCGGTTTCGCGCCCGCCGTGCCCGGGAAGGTTCGAATACCCGGTGTTGAGGAACCGGTTGTGATGTTTCGGAGTCATCAGCTGCAGTGGAAAGCGTTCGGCCAACACCGAGCCGGGCCCCTCGACGGGAGCGACGAACGTGGGCAACGCCGGTTGACCCATAGCGATCAATGCCTCGCTGAAGAACTCGACCTTGCCACTGGTGGTCGGGAACACACCGTCGCCGAATGGGCGTCCGTCGTCGGGGTACGGCGCTCGCACGAATCCGACTCGGCGGAACTCGTCGACATCGACGTCGGGCATGGAGTCGCGAAGTGCCGTCAAGTCATCGTCGAACAACGCGGGCTCGGTGAAGCCCATCGCCTTCGCCAATCGACGAAAGACCTCGCTGTTGCTGACCGACTCTCCGCATGGTTCGATCGCCGCGTCGTTCCAACTCAACCAGAGATGCCCCCACGGCGCGACGACATCGACGGACTCGATCTGCGTCGTTGCAGGCAAGACGATGTCGGCATAGCGCGCCGTGTCGGTGATGAATTGTTCGTGCACGACGGTGAACAGGTCGTCGCGCAGCACGCCGGCGCGGATCTTCTCACTATTCGGTGCGATCACCAACGGATTGCATCCCCACACCATCATCGCTTTGATCGGGGGATTAGTGGTTTCCGTCAGGATCTCTCCGAGCCGACTCATGTTGACCCATCGAGGCTGGCGGTCGCCGAGCAGGTCGGGTCGGGTGAGAGCGGGGCCATCGATCAACGACCCGGTCCACACTCCGATCGACCGGGCCAGGCCGCCGCCGCGGTCCTTCCACGCGCCGACCAAGGCCGGAAGGCAGGCGAGGGTACGGAAGAACATCGCCCCGTTCTCGTGATGCTCTGCCCCGATCAGCGTGCGAATGACAGCCGGGCGGATGGTGCCGTACATCTCGGCCAACTTCTCGATGTCGTCGGCCGCCACGCCGCAGGTGGATGCGGCGCGCTCGGGCGTCCAGTCGTCGACGTGCAGGGCCAAGG
>JAYVOI010000072.1:0-5970 GCA_043758005.1 Ilumatobacteraceae bacterium | reverse complement strand
GGCTCGGTGATCCTCGACCAGGTCACCAACGGCGTGGCCGTGCGGATGGCCGTGCTGTTCCACCTCCTCGGCTCGGGGAGCGACCTGAAGGGTGAATCAGCGTGACGCTCATCGTCATTCGCGGCGGAACCGTGTTGGATCAAACCGGCCAGCGACGTGCCGACGTCGCCATCGAGGACGGACGAATCGTCGAGGTGGCCAGTTCGCTCGACGGCGATGTGAACCTCGACGCCGGTGGATGCATCGTGGCTCCCGGCTTCGTTGATCTGCACGTACACCTGCGTGAGCCCGGTCGCGAGGAGGCCGAGACGATCGAGACCGGCAGCCGCGCCGCCGCACTCGGTGGGTTCACCGCGATCGTGGCCATGCCGAACACCGAACCCGCTCAGGATTCGCTCTCGGTCGTCGAATTCGTACGCGCTCAAGCACGACGTGCCGGCCTGTGTGATGTGCATCCGGCCGGCTGCATCACGATGAATCGAGAGGGAAAGGCGCTCGCGCCGTTCGGGGAACTGGCTGCCGCCGGCGTGCACTTGTTCACCGACGACGGCAACGGCGTCCAAGATCCGCAACTCATGCGCCATGCCCTTGAATATTCCCGTGCCCTCGACATCACGCTGGCGCAGCACTGCGAAGTGGCCTCGTTGACCAACGGCGCCGTGATGCACGAGGGCTCGTGTTGCAGCTACCTCGGCCTACCCGGTTGGCCGGCGATCGCCGAAGAGTTGATGGTGCACCGAGACATCGAGTTGGCGCGACTCACCGGTGCCCGCATCCACCTGTTGCACCTCTCGACGGCGGGAAGTGTCGAACTGGTCCGCGCGGCCAAGCGTGACGGCCTACCGGTGACAGCCGAGGCGACTCCGCACCACTTCACGCTCACTGACGAGCTGCTCTCCGGGTACGACGCGGTGTACAAGGTCAATCCTCCACTGCGAACCGCTGCCGACATCGCCGCGATCAAGGCCGGGCTGGCGGACCGCACGATCGATGCCATCGCCACCGACCATGCACCCCACCCGCCCGAGGCGAAGGAGAGCCCGCTCGACCAAGCTCCTCCCGGCATGCTCGGACTGGAGACGGCGTTGGCCTTGGCCATCAGCGAGCTCGACATGCCGCTGGCCGATGTCGTTGCCGCGCTCAGCTGGAAGCCGGCCGCGATCGCCGGGTTGGGTGATCGTCACGGGCGGCCGATCGATGTCGGCGAGCCGGCCAACGTCGTCGTGTTCGACCCTGCTGCCGAGTGGACCGTGGTGCCGGCCAAGCTGGCCAGCAAGAGCCGCAACACGCCGTACGCGGGTCGCACCATGCACGGCAAGGTGCGCCACACCGTGCTGGCCGGCACCCCCGTCGTCATCGACAGCACCCCCCAACGCTGAGGATTCCCTCGTCGCCAGTCCGATCTGGGCGCCAGTGAAATCTCACCGCGCCCTGGTCACGGGCTTCGCGTGGCGCCCAGATCGGCTGGCCGGATGGTTGCCCGATCGGACCTTGTCGCTCGCTGACCCACCGCGCACACTGAGGCCAGTTTGTGCCCGAACCGCCACGGACAGGAGACACTCGATGACCACCGACACCCCAGTGGCATATGTCGCCCAATCGACGAACAACACGTGCTGGGCAGCGTCGACGGCGATGCTGTTGGGTTGGAGCGAGGACATGCAGGTCGTGGAAGACATGAAGCAGAAGTTCCCCGACAGCGTCTGGGACGACGGTGCGACGGAGCTCGAGCTCGGCCAAGTCGCCCAGGCCTACGGCTTCACGCAGATCTACCCGGTGTGCCAGGGTCCCGACGGCTGGGAACAGTGGTTGAGCGAGAACGGGCCGCTACTGATCCAGGTGCCCGGCAACGCGTATCACAGCATCGTGGTCGCCGGCGTCAACGTCAGCGACGACGAGTCGGTCGAGGCCAGCCAAGTGCACGTGATGGACCCGTGGAACGGCGACCGCTGGCTGCAGTTCGCCGACTTCGAGAACCAGTACGAGATGGCCGGCACCAATTGGGGCAACAACGTCTATCGGCGTTGAGTCGGCGCAAAGCCAACAGCCCGGCTGCGGCTCGGACGTGTTCGCCACCGACGGGGTATTGCATGACACCACGATTCAGTCGCTGGACGTGGTGCGTCCGATCCGAATGTTGTTGCCGCTCGGATCGGTCAAGGTGAACTCCTGCATGCCCCATGGCATTTGTTCGATCGACGTGACCTTCAGCCCGGCGGCCAGCAGGCGAGCATGCCAGTCGTCCACGTCGTCGGTGATGATGTAGCAACCGGCGTGGTTGCTCTCAGGAGCCATGTCGGCAACGAGATCCAGATCGAACACGCTTTGATCGTTGAGATGCACGAACGCGAAGCCGTCGTCGTAACGCTGGACGTCCAACCCGGCGGCCTCGCAGAATCGCACCGCCTCATCCATGTCGACGATGGGCAGTGTCGGCGTCACATCGATTCCACCCGCACGACCCATCAACCAACCGACGCAGATGCGACAGACCTTGATCTCATCGTGACACAACAGTGATGTCACGATCGCAGCGTCGCGCTCTTCACCACAGCAGAAGCACTTCATAGCGCGATCGTAAGACAAGTCGCCAGCGCGCAACTGCGATTCGCGCTCGGTGTTCCGTATTCGCCAACATGCTTGCGTCGGCACACCGGACCGGCTGATGCAAGATGTTTGGGGCGCGCTGTACTCCATCGTCTCACCTTGCTGCCGCACTCAAGGCCTCGTCAGGATCTCCGGACCATCGTCGGTCACGAGCACCGTGTGCTCGCTGTGCGCAGCCAACGATCCGTCCGCGGTGACGACCGTCCAGTCGTCGTCGAGCACCATGACGTCGTCGTGTCCGCCAGCGATCAGCATCGGCTCGATGGCCAGGACCACACCGGACTCGAGACGCGGCCCCTTACCGCGCCGGCCACGGTTCTCGACGTCGGGCTCCTCGTGCATCGCCCGACCGATCCCGTGACCGCAGTAGTCGCGCGGGCTTCCGTAGCCGGCCGCGGTCACGACGGACTCCACCGCCGCACCGACATCGCCGAGATGCCCTCCGGGATGCATCGCCGCGACGGCAGCTGCAAGGGCCCGATCCGCTGCGTCGATCAACCGTTGCGCGTCGGGCACGATCGTGCCGACACCCATGGTGAACGCGGCGTCGCCATGCCAACCGTTGATGATCGCACCGCAGTCGATGGACAAGATGTCACCGTCTTGCAGTGGTCGCTCGTCCGGGATGCCGTGCACGACCTCGTCGTTGACCGAGGCGCAGATCACGGACGGATAGCCGTGGTAGCCGAGGAAGTTCGACATCGCGTCGCGGGAACGCAGCACGTCACGGGCGAGGTGATCGAGGTGCAGCGTCGTGACACCAGGGCGGGCGGCAACGCGGATTGCCTGGTGCATCTCGGCGACGACTCGGCCGGCAGCGCGCATGTGCCGAAGCTCCTCGGCAGACCGACGAACCAACCGCTTCACGTGGCACCGACCATCTTCAACCTTGTCGCTGGTAGGTCGCTGAGCGACTTCGCAGCGACAAAGTTCGGATGAGGGACGTTCATCTCAGCGGGTCGCGTCGACGGCGGCCGCGAGCAGGCGGAACACGGCCTCGGGCGAGCCGACCCCATCGATGACCGCCAGCCGACCCTGGCTCTGATAGAACTCGATCAACGGCGACGTCTGCTGCTCGTAGAGATCGAGACGATGCTCGATCGCCTCGGGTGTGTCGTCGTCGCGATGCATGACATCGCCGCCGCAGACCTCGCAGATCCACGGCAGCTTCTCGACCCCGACGGCGACGTAGTTCGTGCCGCAGTCGCGACAGACACGTCGCGCGCTCAGTCTCGCCAGCACGAGCTCGCGCGGCACATCGAGGTCGAGCACCAGATCGATCGGTCGCTCCGCGGTGATCTCGTCGAGGGCTTGGGCCTGGAACACGGTGCGGGGGAACCCGTCGAGAATGTACCCGCGACCCTTGGCATCGTGGTGGCTGAGCCTTTCGTTGACGATGCCGATCATGATGTCGTCGCCGACCAGCCCGCCGTCGTCCATGACCTTCTTCGCCATCCGACCGAGGTCGGTGCCCTCTCGGACGGCGGCCCGCAACATGTCACCCGTCGAGATGTGGGGGACGACGAAGTGGCGCGACAATCGCACGCACTGCGTCCCTTTACCCGCACCTTGCCGGCCGAGCAGGATGAGCCGAGCGCCGGGAATCATGCCGCTGACGACCCGCCCTTCGACAGACGGGCCAGGGTCACTTCAGGAAGCCCTCGTAGTTGCGCAGCATCAATTGGCTGTCGATCTGACGCATGAGCTCGAGTGCGACGCCAACGGCGATCAACACGGTGGTACCGGCGAACGGGAAGTTCTGCACGTCGAACAACCACAAGATGATGTATGGCGTGATTGCGATCACTGCAACGAAGAGCGCACCCGGCAGCGTGATGCGGTTGACGGCCTTCGACAGGTAGCGCTCGGTTTGCGGACCGGGACGAACACCGGGGATGAAGCCGCCTTGGCGGCGGATCTGGTCAGCCTGGCGGATCGGGTCGAAGGCGATCGAGTTGTAGAAGTAGGCGAAGGCGACGATCATGACCGAGAAGAGGATGATGTAGACCATGCCGTGGCTGTTGACCAGGTTGCCGTCGACCCACTTCTGGACCGATGCACGCCACCCGGTGCCGTTGCTGCCCCCGAGGAAGTTGGTGATCAAGACAGGCAGCAGCAGGACCGAGCTGGCAAAGATGATCGGCACGACGCCGCTCTGGTTGACCTTCAACGGGATGTAGGTGTTCTGACCGCCGTACATCCGGCGACCCACGACTCGCTTGGCGAACTGCACCGGGATGCGGCGCTGCGCCAACTCGACGCGCACGACGGCGACGACGATCAGCAAGCTGACGACCACGAGCAGAGCGAAGGCAAACCACTTCTGCTCCTGCAGGATCGCGTAGTAGCCGAACGGCAGGCGGCTGACGACCGAGGCGAAGATGACCATGCTCATGCCGTTGCCGATGCCGCGCTGGCTGATGAGCTCGCCGATCCACATCAGCACGGCCGTACCTGCCACCAACGTGAGGATGACGAGGTAGCCGCGAGGCCACATGCCGTCGGGCAGCAGCTTCACGTTCTTCGGCAATCGCTGTGCGGCGCCGAAGAAGGCGTTGCCATTGCCGTTACCGAAGATGAACGTCAACGCAGTGGCCTGCATCGTGGAGATGCCGATTGCGAGGTAGCGGGTGTACTGCGTGATCTTGCGCTGGCCGACAGCGCCCTCTTGCTGCAGCTTCTCGAGCTTGGGGATGACGACACCGAGGACCTGCATGATGATGCTGGCCGTGATGTACGGCATGATCCCGAGCGCGAAGATGGAGAAGCTGCCGAAGGCCCCGCCTGAGAACAGGTCGAGGAAGCCGAGGGCGCCCTGCGACTCGACACCCTTCTTGAACTGCTTGACAGCGTCGGGGTCGATCCCCGGGACACGGATGGCGACGCCGAGTCGGTACAGGGCGATCATCACCATGACGAACAGAATCTTGTTCCGCAGATCGGTGACCTTGAAGACATTCTTCAGGTTCGACAGCACAGCGACTCCCTTGTCGGCTCGGCGGGTAGTTGTGAGATCAGCGGTTGGTGAATTGGTTGCCCTTGACCGGCGGGCGACCCTGCTTGAACGGGAGCGGCAACAGCGTGACGCTACCGCCTGCGGCCTTGATGGCAGCCTCAGCGGCCTTCGAAACGCCGTGGGCGGTGACGTCGACCTTCGTGGTGATCTCACCACGGGCGAGGACCTTCACGAAGTCGCCTTTGCGCACGAGGCCCTTGGCAACCAGCACGTCGGGATCGACCGTCGATTCGCCGCACGCGGCGAGTTGATCGAGGTTGACCGGGCTGTACTCGACCCGGAACGGGTTGTTGAAACCCTTCAACTTCGGGACGCGCTGCTTCAGCGGCATCTGGCCGCCTTCGAAG
>JAYVOI010000071.1:0-13700 GCA_043758005.1 Ilumatobacteraceae bacterium | reverse complement strand
GACATCGTGTTGGCACTGCCGATCGCGTTCTTCATCGCCAAGATCGTCAGCGCCCGCTGGCGTCGGTTGCTGGTCGCCGCCGTGCTGGTGCCGCTGTGGGCGTCGTACCTCGTCAAGGCGTTCTCGTGGCGGGCCATCATCGGTTCGCCGGGCGGAGTCCTCGACAAGACCTTTGGCGCCAGCCCCAACTACGGCGAGGTCGGGCTCATCATCGTGCTCGCCTACTTGTGGTTGCCGTACATGATCGTGCCGATCTACTCGGGCCTCGAACGGCTGCCCGATTCGCTGCTCGACGCGTCGAGCGACCTCGGCGCACACTTCGGGTTCACGTTTCGCAACGTGGTGCTGCCACTGCTGTTCCCGTCGATCGTCGCCGGTTCGGTGTTCACCTTCTCGCTGTCGTTGGGCGACTACATCGCGGTCGACCTGGTCGGTGGCAAAACACAAGTGATCGGATCGGTCGTCTTCGACAACTTCTCGGCCGACCTTCCTTTCGCCGCTGCGTTCGCGGTGGTGCCCGTGATCGTGATGATCGCCTACATCCTCGGCATCCGGCGCACCGGCGCGTTGGAGAACCTCTGATGCAGTTCACCCGTCGGGTCCGCATGCTGTTCGGAGGCATCACCGGTCTGGTCTTGGCGTTCTTGTACGTACCGCTGGCGGTCATCGTCGTGCTGTCGTTCAACACGGTCAGTTCGCTGTCGTGGCCGCCGAAGGGCTTCACGTTGCGATGGTGGCGCGCCGCGTTCCACAGCGAGGGCGCCCGTGACGCGCTCATCGTCAGTTTGAAGGCTGCAACCGGGGCCACCTTGGTCGCGCTGATCCTCGGTCTGCTTGCAGCGCTTGCCGTGCACCGATTCGCGTTCTTCGGGCGAGAGTCGCTGAACCTGATGATCGTCTTGCCGATCGCGCTTCCCGGCATCGTCACCGGCATCGCGCTCAACGCTGCGTTTCGGCAGGCCGGCGTCGAGTTCGGTCTCCTGACGTTGATCGTCGCCCACGCCACCTTCTGCATCGTCGTGCTGTACAACAACCTGCTCGCCCGGTTTCGCAGGCTGTCACCGAACCTCGAGGAAGCGTCGGCCGACCTCGGTGCGCACACGTTCCAGACGTTCCGCTACGTCACCTTCCCTCTTCTGCGTACAGCACTGCTGGCCGGCGGGCTGCTGGCATTCGGGTTGAGCTTCGACGAGATCGTGGTCACGACGTTCACCGCTGGCGCCGGGTTGGAGACGTTGCCGATCTGGATCTTCCGGAACCTCAGCCGCGGCGAGCAGCAGCCGATCGTCACGGTCGTGGCCACCGCGGTCATGCTCATGTCGGTGATCCCCGTTTGGGTGGCGCAGCGCCTGACCAGTGACGACGGGCCGCTGACGGGCGGCACCCGCTGAGCCCGCCCCGATAGCGTGGTCGCCGTCATGCCGTGGATCTATCTCGTTCTCGTTGTCGCCGTGCTCGTTGTCGGTTTGGGTGTGGTGGCGCTCAACCGTCGCCGTGGCGCCACTCCTCGCTCCGTAACACCCGCTGAGGTTCGCGCCCCGAAGCCCCCGCCGCCGGAAGCACCGCCTGATGCCGTTGTGGCCGTCGAGGAAGCGCCCGTCACGGCGGAGGCGCTCGAGATCGAGCGTCCCAACTTTCGCAGCCGCATGTCGAAGGCTCGCAATGCGCTGGCGGGAACGTTGCTCGGCATCCGCGCCCGCGGTGGCATCACCGCCGAAACCTGGGACGATCTCGAAGAGGCGTTGCTGCGCGCCGATGTCGGCGTTCGAGTCACCGACGATCTGCTCGGCGGTCTGCGCACCAAGGTCAAGGCCAAAGAGATCACCGACCCTGCGCAACTTCTCGACGCGCTGCAGGCCGAGATGGTCGAGCGGCTCTCGGGTGCCGACCGCACGCTCGCCTTCGATGATGTGCCTGACGGGCCGAACGTGTGGTTGTTCGTCGGCGTCAACGGCGTCGGCAAGACCACGACGATCGGCAAGGTCGCTGCCCAGCAGGCGGCGCTCGGTCGGTCGGTGTTGATGGCAGCGGGCGACACGTTCCGTGCAGCGGCCGTCGAGCAGCTGGGGACGTGGGCGGAGCGCAGCGGTGCCCAACTGGTGCGCGGCAACGAAGGCGGTGACCCCAGTGCTGTGATCTTCGATGCAATCGAGAGCGCCACGGCGCGCCACATCGATCTGGTGCTCGGTGACACCGCCGGGCGGTTGCACACCAAGACCAACCTGATGGAGGAGCTGCGCAAGGTCCGTCGAGTCGCAGCCAAGGGAGCCGGCCGCGTGACCGAGGTGCTGTTGGTGGTCGATGCCACCACCGGCCAGAACGGTCTGACCCAAGCGCGCGAGTTCGGCGATGCCACCGAGGTGACCGGAGTCGTGCTGACCAAGCTCGACGGCTCGGCCAAGGGTGGGATCGTGTTCGCGATCGAGACCGAGCTCGGCCTGCCGGTGAAGCTCGTCGGGCTTGGCGAGTCGATCGGTGATCTGGTGCCGTTCGACGGGGTCGAGTTCATCGACGCGTTGGTCCGAGAAGACTGATGAAGGTGGGAACCACCGTGCGGTCCGGCAACGTCAAACAAGCATGATTCGCTCACGCCGTCTGGCACTTGCCTCCATTGTCGTCATCCTCGGTCTCTCCGCCTGCGGCGATCCGAGCACCACCACACCACTTGCCGAGCAGCCCAAGGTGATCCAACTGGCCACTGGCCAGACCGGGTCCGGCGGCGGCGCAGCCCCGGCCGCGGCGACCGCCGATGCTTCCGCCGAATCGAAGATGGCCGTGTTCGCGCCGACAGAGTTCGTGTACGACGGTGAACTGCCGGCGCTCGATGGGCCGGCCGGTTCGTGGTCGTTCGCTCCTGGGCAGAAGGCCGACCCCGATCAGATCGCCAAGCTGGCGGCCTCGTTGGGTGTCGTCGGCGAGGTTCGCACGTTGCCGGTCGATCAGGGCGGCGGCTGGGCCGTGGGTCCGCAGGACTACAGCGGCCCCGTGTTGACCGTTGGTTCCGACGGCATGCTCAACTGGTGGCTGAGTGCCGCACCGACCACGGGCGCCGTGGCCTGCGCTTCGATCGGTGGTGTTGCCACCGACCCGCCGATCGGCGCGGGAGTTGCCGGGAGCTCGGGCACTGCGACCGACGTCGCTGCCCCCTCCACCGAGCCGATAGCCGCACCCGATGCGACGATCCCGGCCGTCGATCCGGTCGCGCCGGAGTGCCCCACCCCCCAACCGCCCGCCGGTGTGCCGACCAAGGACGAGGCCCTCGCCAAGGCCAAGCAGCTGTTCGCCGACTGGGGTTACGACGTCAACTCGTACCAGTTCGACGAGCCGTATGCCGATGAGTGGGGCGCCAGCGTCAACGCATCGCTCGTGCTCGAAGGCATGAAGGCGCCTGTCATGCTGTCGGTCGGCTTCGGCGAGAACGCGACCGTCACGTATGCGTCGGGTTTCCTGGCGACTCCCGAGCGCGGCGCCGACTATCCGACGATCGGTGCTGCCGCCGGCCTCGAGCGCCTGAAGACGCAGCAGAACCAGTACATCGGGCTCGCCGCCGACGGAGTTGCCACGAAGGCTGCGACTGACATTGCCCCGCAACCGGCCCTCGGCGCACCCGCCATCGCTCCGTGTGAGGCGGGGCCCGCCACGGACTGTGCTCCGATCAGCAACGACCCCGTCACCGTCACCTTGAACAGCGTCAAGGCTGACCTCACCATGGTGTGGGCTGCCGACAACACGATCTGGCTGTTGCCCGCCTACACGTTCGGCACTGCCGACGGAGGTCAGTACACGGTGATCGCCGTCGACGACGCCTACATCCAACAAGCCGCCCCCGAGGTCGCCACGACCGACGTTTCCGGCCAAGACCCGGGCGCAGCCCCCTCGTCCAACACGGCCCCTCCAGCCGGCGATTCCCCCGATATCAGCTGCACGAAGTTCGAGGCACCGACGGAGGTCACCGTGCCTGGCATCGGCGTCGACTTCGGTCAGCGCTGGATCGGCCTGTGCCTGTCATACGCCGAATCGGAGGCATCGTTCCTCGGGTACTCCGTTCGCGTCGTGCGCCAGGATGGCGTGGACCTGCCCGTCACTGCTGACTTCTCTGATCACCGGTTCAATGTCGCGGTCAAAGGCGACGTCGTCGCCGAGATCATCTCCATCGGCTGACCCCACTCCTGACCCGCCGCAGCGTCTGATGACTGGCGCCCCGATTCGGGGCCGGAGTCATCAAACGCTGGGAGGGCTGGCGGGCGCCGATAACCTGCGAGGCGATGTTCGACTCACTGTCCTCGCGCCTCGAAGGCGTCATCAAGAAGATTCGCGGCAAGGGTCGACTGACCGACGACGACGTCGATGAGGTGCTGAAAGAGATCCGAACGGCGCTGCTCGAGGCCGACGTCAACGTCGGTGTCGTTCGGAACGTCACGGGTCGCATCCGCGAGCAGGCGATCGGCGCCAAGCTCAGCCAAGCGCTCGACCCCAGCCAGCAGATCATCAAGATCGTCAACAACGAGCTCACCGCCATGCTGGGTGGCGAGACGCTCAAGATCACGTACGCCAGCCGCCCGCCGACGGTGGTGTTGATGGCCGGTCTGCAGGGCTCGGGCAAGACCACCAACTCGGCCAAGCTGGCCCGCTGGTTCAAGAGCCAGGGCCGCCAACCGCTGATGGTCGGCGCTGACCTCCAGCGGCCCGCCGCCGTCGAGCAGTTGCGCACGCTCGGTCGGCAGATCGACGTGCCCGTGTTCAGCGAGCCGGGTGACCCTGTCTCGACCGCGCGCCGCGGTCTGGAGGAAGCCCGTCGCCTCGGTCGCGACGTGTTGATCGTCGACACCGCCGGCCGTCTCTCGATCGACGCCGACATGATGGAGCAGGTCCGCCAGATCAGCCAGGCTGTGCAGCCCGACTACACGTTCTTGGTGATCGACGCGATGACCGGCCAAGACGCAGTCGGCGTCGCCGAAGCGTTCCACGCGACGCTGGCGATCGACGGCGTGATCATGTCGAAGCTCGACGGCGACGCCCGCGGTGGTGCGGCGCTGAGCGTGAAAGAGGTGATCGGCCGGCCGATCGCGTTCGCCTCGACGGGAGAGAAGCTCAACGAGTTCGAGCAGTTCCACCCCGATCGCATGGCCGGTCGCATCTTGGGGATGGGCGACATGCTCAGCCTGATCGAGCAGGCCGAGCAGGTCTTCGAGAAGGATCAGGCCGAGGCGGCCGCCGAGAAGATGATGGAGGGCGAGTTCACCCTCGACGACTTCTTGGAGCAGATGCAGGCCCTCAAGAAGATGGGCCCGCTCGGCAACCTGTTGGGGATGATGCCCGGCATGCCGAAAGAACTGAAGGGTGCCGAGATCGGCGACGACCAGTTGAAGCCGGTCGAGGCCATCATCCGCTCGATGACCATGCAGGAGCGGCGCAAGCCCGAGGTGATCAACGGCAGCCGCCGTACTCGCATCGCCAACGGCAGTGGGACGACGGTCGGCGACGTCAATCGTCTCGTCAAGCAGTTCAGCGAGATGCAGAAGATGATGAAGAAGATGGGTGGCATGGCGATGGGCGGGAAGGGCAAGAAGGGCAAGAAGGGTCGTGGCCTGCCCAATCTGGGCGGTATGGGCGGCATGCCTGGTGGCTTCCCGAACTTCAATTGATAGCCTCTCGTCGTTCGTATTGTGCAAGGAGCCCTGGATTCGTATGGCAGTAAAACTGCGCCTCACCCGAGTTGGCAAGACCAAGCAGCCGCAGTATCGCGTCGTCGCCACCGATAGCCGCTCGCCCCGCGATGGCCGGTTCATCCAGATCGTCGGCACGTACAACCCCCGTACCGACCCGTCGACGCTCAACATCGACAACGCCAAGGCCGTGAAGTGGCTGATGGACGGCGCTCAGCCGACCGAGCGGGTCAGGAAGCTGCTGGAAGTGTCGGGTGCGATGGCTGAGTTCAGCGCCGCCCGAGCAGCCAAGTGACCGACCAGCCAGTGACTGACGAGACGGTGAACGACGAGTCGGCGCTCGAAGCCGACGACGTCGCCGAAGCCGAGGACGTCGCCGAAGTGGACGACATCGCGGAAGTGGACGACATCGCCGAGGTGGAAGAGACCGAGGTGGCCGAGGAGTCGGCTCCTCAGACCGCGACCGGCACATCACCGGCACCGACCGCAACAGCAGTACTGACGCACGTCGTCCGTTCGATCGTCGACGATGCGGACGCCGTCCACGTCGATGCGGTCGAAGGCAGGAACCGTCTGAAGCTCGAGGTCAAGGTCGGCCCGGGCGATCTCGGTCGGGTGATCGGCCGTCGGGGCCGCACGGCGCAGAGCATTCGCACTGTCGTGCGTGCTGCCGCCACTCGCGATGGCGTCGAGGTCGACGTCGACTTTGTCGACTGACGCGTTGCGCGAGGTCGGGCGCATCGGCCGCGCTCATGGTGTGCTGGGCGAACTGTACGTCACCCTGATCACCGATCGAGTCGAGCGCCTCGCACCGGGAGCCCGGCTGCTGGCGGGTGCACAGTGGCTGACGGTCACTGAGGCGCGTCTGCAGCAACAGCGATGGCTCGTTCGTTTCGTCGGCGTCGACGACCGGACCGCAGCCGAGAAGCTCACCAATTCCGTGCTGCAGGCCGAGCCGATCGATGTCGACGGCGACGATGACTCCTTGTGGGTGCACGAACTGATCGGCTCGCGCGTGGTGGATCAGCACGGTGTCGATCGCGGCACCTGTGTCGCGGTGATCGACAATCCGGCACACGACATTCTCGAGCTCGACTCCGGCGCGCTGGTCCCGGTGATCTTTGTTGTGAGCTGCGTCGACGGCGTCGCCACCCTCGATCCTCCAGAGGGTCTGTTCGACCTCTGACGGGTCTGGTGACGAACGACACCTTGGCGCGATCGCATTTGGGCCGAACGGCCCATTTCACTCTGAGGGTTCGACCGCTACGGTGAGTGACACGTGGATGCACTGATTCGCTGGCTGTAATTGGTCGCTTCGCCAGCGAGGAGCAAGAGCGAAACCCCGCACGTCAGTGAAAACACAACCCGATCATCTGGCGGACGATCGGCCTCACAGAGCGGAAGCATCATGCGACAGATACGGCGGATTTGTACAGCAATCTTGGTACTGCTCGGCGCGATAGTGGTTGTGCCAGCGTTTGGTGGCACGGCGAGTGCCCACCACTCCAACATCACGGCTTCGGCGGCCTGCAGCGGCACCGTGTCGTGGACGGCAACGTCGTGGGCCACTGGCCCGTCGGGCACGAACACCGACATCCGGGTGTTCAAGCAGATCGGCAACACGACCACCCAGATCGGTTCCGGCGCCTTCAACAACGCCAACAACTACCAGTTCTCGGGCACGTTTGCCTGGCCGGCCAACACCGCCAGCATGGTCATCTCGTCCCAGCCGTACGCGGCCTGGGGCAACGGAGTGGTGTCGAACGTCGGCAGCTCCGTCACGATCTACAAGCCGACCAACTGCCCCAGCCAACCGGGCGTCACCAAGTCGGTTTCGTGCGTCAACACCGTGCCCGGCAGCGGCGACGGCAATGTCGTGTTGACCTTGACCAACAGCGCCGGCGCCTACGGCTCGGACGCGATCTTCAAGGTGTACAACCCGGATCAGACGTCGACATTCACCACCTACACCGTGCCGACTGGCGGGTCGACGCCAGTCACGTTCAGCGGCCTCGGTGACGGCAACCACACTGTCAAGATTCTCGTGGGTGCCACCGACTACAGCCAGACGTTCACCGTCGACTGCGATTCACCGATCCCGGCAGTCACGAGCGTCGTGACCTGCGCGAACGGTGATGGCCAAGTCGTCGTCACCTTGAAGAACACCGGCGGCGAGGCCGTGGTGTTCGATGTCACCAACCCGACCACCCTGGTCGTCGAGCATGTCACGGTCAACGCCAACTCCACTGCAACCCGCACGTTCGGCGGATTTGCCGATGGCCCCTACACGGTCACCATCAAGGTCGTCTCCACCGACTTCTCGCAGACCTTCACGATCGACTGCGATCACCCGCTCCCCAAGGTGACCAGCGCAGTGGTGTGCGGCAACGACCACGACGGCTCCGCCACCATCACCCTCGCCAATGAGGGCACCGAGGCAGTGGTCTTCCACGTCACCAACCCGAACACCGGCATCGTCGAAGATGTGCCGGTCGGCATCGGTGCCAGCACCACCCGCACCTACGGCGGCTTCAGCGACGGAGCCCACTCGGTCGCCATCGCCGCTGACGGCAAGGACTACACCCAGACCTTCACGGTGGATTGTGATCTCGCCCCGTCGTACAGCCACATCGAGACGTGTTCGAACGGCGACGGCAACGTCGAGGTCACCATGCTCAACAATGGTGACGACCTCGACGCCGTGTTCATGCTCGACGGCGTCTCCTACACACTGGCACCTGGTGCCACCAAGGTCGTCACGCTCACCGGCCTGGCTGATGGCAGCCACCTGGTGCCGCTCACGGTGAACGGCGCCGACGAGAGCTTCACCATCACCGTCGACTGCGATCGCCCCGGCGAGCCTGCAGCCGATGTCGCCGTGAGCTGCGCCAACGAAGACGGCGTGGTCGTCGTCACGCTCCGCAACATCGGCGGCCAGTTGCCGCTGACGTTCACGGTGCAGGGCACCAACTACGTCGTGCCGGCCAACTCCGACCTGCCGGTCACGCTCTCGGGCCTGCTCGACGGCACACAGACCATCGCCATCACGCAAGGCGCCAACGACTTCTCCAAGCCGGTGACCATCAACTGTGACCAGGCGCCGACCGTCACCTCGACAGCAACCTGTGTTGATGCCGATGGCGGGGTCTCCGACGGCCAGGTCGTCGTCACGCTGCACAACAACGGCGACGACGTTGCCGTGACCTTCACGGTCAACGGCGTCGACTTCACGGTTGGGCCGAAGGTGACCAAGGACGTGCCGGTCGGCCCGCTGGCCGATGGGCCGCACACGATCGACGTCTTCGTCGGTCAGATCCGCTTGGGCATCGACGCCTTCACGGTCGCTTGCGATCATCCCGGTGTCGGCACCCTCACGGTCGTGCAGACCTGCGCCGACCACGACGGTCAGGTGACCATCAACCTCACCGCCACCGGTGGCGAGCTGCCGGTCGTCTTCACCGTCAACGGCACCAACTACGCGGTTGGGCCGAACACGACGCTCCCGGTTGTGATGTCCGGGCTCCTCGACGGGGCAACCCCGGTCACCGTGTCGGCCGGTGGCAAGGACCTCTCGTTCATCGCCACCACGAAGTGCGACCTCCCGCCGACGCACAGCTACTCGCAGGTGTGCTCGAACTTCGACGACACCGTCTCGATCCTGATCGGGAACCCCGGTGACGACGTCGATGTGACCTTCACGATCAACGGAACCGACTACGTGGTCGAGCCCGGCCATTCGCAGACAGTGGTCATCGACGGCCTCAGTGATGGGGAGAACACCATCACCCTGGCGATCGACGGCGTACCGCAAGACGACATCGTCGTCGAGTCGCACTGCGATCCCGTGATCGCCGTGACGGCGGTGTGCAATTCGATCGGCACCGACAACGAGGTCACGGGTTACTGGTTCACGATCACCAACACCAAGGGCATCGACGCCCCGGTGACATGGGATGGTGGCAGCGCCACCGTGCCGGCCGGTCAGTCGTTGACCATCAATTCGGCGACGGCTCCGCTGGTGCTCATGAACAACGGGACCGAGATCGCCGTGGCCGATGCCTCCGAGTCGAGCTGCGAGCGGACCATCACCTTCACCAAGGAGTTGAACGGTCAGCCGGCCGCCGGCGAGACCTACACGATCCGGGTGTCGCGACTCAGTGGCGACACCTACGCCGAGGAGACGACATTCAACATCAACGCCGGCGAGTCCAAGGTCGTGACCTTGCCGTCGACGCTCGACCCCGCCGGCATCGACTACAAGTTCGAGGAGATCGTCAAGGGCACGGCCAACACCAGCGTCGTGAGCCCTGACCAGCTGAAGTTGGCCGGCCACCTCGGTGAGACCATCAACGTCGTCGTGACCAACGGCTACGCATCGGTCCAGATCGACAAGGCCTCGTCCACCGCCAAGGTGGACCCGGGCGGACAGATCACCTACACCCTGCAGGCCACCAACACCGGTGGGCTCACGTTGAACCCAGTCGTGGTCAACGATCGCCTTCCGAGCTCGGTCGAGCTGGTCTCGGCTTCGGTCGCCGGCGGTGCCGGTCAGTGCGTGCTGACGGAAACAACCCGCCCGCAACTGCTGACCTGCACGATGAGCGATGCGTTGGCCCCCGGCGCAGTGACCAGCGTGATCACGGTCGTCGTCAAGGCTGACGCAACGGTCGCCAGCGGCAGCACGATCGTCAACCAGGCCATGGTGCACGGCGCCTTCGCCGATGCCGTGATGAGCGGTCTCGGTACCGGAGGCGGCGAGCTCAGTTGCGTCCCGGCGGTCGCCGGTACGGTCTGCGATCTGTCAGCGCAGGTCGGTGTGCCGGTTTCCACGCCACAGGTGGCCAGCCAGCCGCCGACGCCGCCGACCGTCGCGGTTGACGCTGTCGTCGTCGAACTGCCCCGTACCGGGGCCGGGCATCTCCGTGACATGCTCGCCCTCGGCTTCGGTGGCATCCTTCTCGGTGGAGCAATGCTGATCGGCCGCCGCCGTATCGGTACCCGCTGAGTAGCCAGCAAATAGCTAGCTAGGTGAAGGCCAGCTCGAGGTCGCCTCCGACGGGAGACGATCGCGGTGCTGGCCTTCGTCGCGTCTATCGACCGAGCGGCGCCAGCCGTTGCATGGTGATCACGGCATCGAGGTTGATGGGGCCGTAGACGTGCGGAAACGGCTCGGGCATTCCCGGCAACCGTTCGTAGACCAGCGGCGAAGTCAGCTGGGTTTCGTCGATGTGGAGGAGCAGAAGGTTGGAGGCGTCGGCGTAATACCGCTCGACGACTCCGGGCCATTGGGCCGCCGTGCTGCAGTGGATGTACCCCTCCTCGGCGAGATCGATGCCACGCGTCGATCCGGTGTGGGTGCCCCGCTCCTGTGACGTTGCCCAGGTAGCCGTGTCCGTGATGTGAAAGATCATTGCCTCGTAGGCTTGCACACAATGCAGATCGACGTGTTCACCATCTTCCCCGGTCTCGTCGACACCTTCTGCACTGAGGGTCTGCTCGGCAAGGCCCGCGCCAACGATCTGCTCGATCTGCGCACGCACGACCTGCGCGAGCACACGACCGATGTCCACCGCACCGTCGACGATGCTCCGTTCGGTGGCGGGGCCGGCATGGTGATGAAAGCGGAGCCGATCTTCGCCTCCGTCGAGGCCGCGGGCCCGCCGCGGCCGCTGATGCTGCTCGGTCCCGGCGGGCGCCGGTTCGATCAGGCGATGGCCCATGAACTCGCCGCGCTCGGCGGGTTCAGCTTGCTGTGTGGCAGATATGAGGGTGTCGACCACCGTGTTCGCGAGCACCTGGTGGACGGCGAGCTCAGCATCGGCGACGTCGTGTTGGGTGGGGGAGAAGTTGCCGCATGCCTGGTCATCGAGGCTGTGGTACGACTCCTGCCCGGGGCGATGGGCAACAACGCGAGCCCCGTGACCGAGAGCTTCGGTGAATCGGGCCTGCTCGAGGAGCCGCACTACACCCGCCCCGCCGAGTTCCGTGGCTGGGAGGTCCCCGACACGCTGCGCAGTGGCGATCACGCCAGAATCGAACGGTGGCGGCGGGCCCAGTCGCTGCACCGCACGCTGCACTACCGGCCTGACCTGGTCGAGGCCACAGGAGGGCTCAGCGAAGTTGACCGCCGACTGTTGGAAGAGTTCCCTCCCGTCACCTATCCTTGATCGTTGCCCTGGCGGCAGCCAGTCATACAACCTGTCAGCCAAAACCCATCAGAGAGTTCCGCGCCATGAAGTCCACCGATCTTGTCGACAATCAGTACATCCGCACCGACGTGCCCGCCTTCGCCAGTGGCGATGAGCTCAAGGTTCACGTCAAGGTCGTCGAGGGCAACAAGGAGCGTGTGCAGGTTTTCCAGGGCAATGTCATCGCTCGCTCCGGCAGCGGTGTGGCCGAGACCTACACGGTTCGCAAGATCAGCTCCGGTGTCGGTGTGGAGCGAACCTTTCCGGTCCACACCCCGACGGTTGTCAAGATCGAAGTCGTCAAGCGCGGCGATGTCCGCCGAGCGAAGCTGTACTACCTGCGCGATCGCGTCGGCAAGGCTGCCAAGATCAGGGAAAAGCGCGACGCCTGAGCGTTCGCGTTCCATCGGTGTAGTCGAGCACCCGCTTTGAGTTCCGACGATCTCGAAAACTTCGAGGCCGAGCGCGAGCTCCAACTCGCTCAGGAATACCAAGACGTCGCGGCCATGTTCCGCTTCGCCGTGGAAACTGAGCGCCGGTTCTACCTGGCCAACGACGTCAAGCTGAACGTCAGCGGAGACGCCGCCAAGCCGGTGATCGAAGTGGAGTTGAGCGACGCATGGGTATGGGATATGTACCGAAAGACCCGGTTCGTGCCCAAGGTACGAGTGCTGACGTTCAAGGACGTCAACGTCGAAGAGCTGCCCTCGACCGAGCTGTAACGCCGTCGTTGGCCAACCAGGCCCGCGGTCGTTGGGGTGAGGACCTCGCCGCCCGTTGGTACACAGCGCAGGGCTACGAGGTCGTCGATCGCAACTGGCGGTCGTCGACGGGGGAGATCGATCTCGTCGCATGCTCGCTGTCGCTGGTGGTGTTCTGCGAGATCAAGACGCGGGCGTCCGATCGCTACGGGCCACCCGAGTCCGCGGTCGGTCACATCAAGCAGCGCCGGCTGCGGCTGCTCGCCGCCGAATGGTTGGCCACCCACGATCGCCACGGTGCCATCCGCTTCGACGTTGCCGCGATCACGGGCGTGCGCATCGAAGTGTTCGAAGCAGCGTTCTAGGCGGCGCTCGAACACCGAACGTCCGCTCGGTCTTCGTCCGGCATTGGGCTTCAGCGCCCGGCACCACACGCTGGCTCTGCGCGCTGTTCTCGTGGAGTTCCGTTGGGCGCGATTTCGGTAGTGGACGTACCGAAATCGAACCCGTTGGGCCTGGTTGGGCGAGGTGTGAGTACCGGGAGTGCCGAAATCGCGCCCGACCGGGACTGGACCCGACACACGACACCGAGCCGGTGGGTCTGCTTCCCGAAACACGCCGGGTCGGGGCACTCGTCGAGCAGGGCGAACGACACGGGTCACGTCACGAGACGGCACTCGTCGGTGGGCTGGGGCGTCGGTCCCAGCAGGCTTTGTGCCAGTGCCGGCGCAGGTCGGGTGCGTCCGCCGGCACGGCGACGTAGTGGCCGGTGCCGACCGGGATCCGGTGGTGGCACCCGGGGCACACGTACGCCTTGGTCGCTTCGTAGGGCTGGACCCGCCGAACCTCGATCGCTCCGAACCCGCCGTCCCACAGCCCGGTGGTTACCCGAGCAGTGCCCATGCCAACAGACCGATGACAGCAAGCGCCGCGGCGACAACGAAGACGTAGTCGGCGGGCTTGGCGACGAACTTGCGATACGGGTTGAAGCCCATCGCACCAGTATCGTGCCGTTTCCGTGGAAACCATCGAGGTGCATCGGGCATCGGGCATCGTGACGATCACCCTGAATCGCCCGGCCAAGAAGAACGCGGCCAACGCCCAGATGTGGGCCGAGCTGTTGGAGACCTTCCGCGACATCGCCT
>JAYVOI010000070.1:0-13713 GCA_043758005.1 Ilumatobacteraceae bacterium | reverse complement strand
ATCCGACGCGGCGACGTACCGGGGAGCCATGCCTGACGAGATCAGCGTGACGCCGGCTGACGTCACCGGCATCACTTCGACGATCCGTTCGACCAAGTGGTCGAGGATGCCCTGGATGGGGAAGTCGGTGATCAGCGTCCGCGCAAATTCACTGAGAACGCTCGAGAGCTTTTCTTCGTTGACCACGATCACCATCCAGCCTTGGCGCGGGTTGACCGCGAGTGGTTTGGACGGTGACGTCTACGACATCTGTTGCCCATCGTACCCAGGGTCGATGAGCCGTGCCGACAGACCGTGTGTCGGAATTGTCAAGATTTTCAGTCGTTTGCGAGCAAGTGAATGAGGCTCGAGGTGTCCCACCGATTGCCGCCGCGGGCGATCACCTGGGCGTAGAACTGGTCGATCAGTGCCGTCATGGGCAGTCGCGCCCCACTGCGCTTGGCCTCGTCGAGCACGATCGCCAAGTCCTTGCGCATCCATTCGACGGCGAACCCGAAGTCGAACTCGCCGCGTGCCATCGTGCGACCGCGGTTCTCCATCTGCCAACTCTGCGCGGCGCCGAAGCGGATGACGTCGACGACCTGATCCGGGTCCAGGCCGGCCTTCTGGGCGAAGTTGATGCCTTCGGCGAGTCCCTGCACGATCCCGGCGATGCAGATCTGGTTGACCATCTTGGTGAGTTGCCCGGCGCCGGCACTCCCCATCAGCGAGCACGCCTTGGCGTACGCGCCCATCACCGGCTTCGACAGCTCGTAGAACGCGTCGTCGTCGCTGCCGCACATGATGGTCAGCTGCCCGTTCTCGGCTCCGGCCTGGCCGCCCGAAACGGGTGCATCGACGAAGCCCACGCCGAACTCCGCAGCGGCCTCGGCCAACTCCTTGGCCACCTCTGCCGATGCCGTGGTGTGGTCGACCAGGACTGCGCCTGCCTCGGCGCCCGACAGCACGCCGTCGGGCCCGTAGACGACCTCGCGCACGTCGTTGTCGTTGCCGACACACATCATCACGAACTCGGCACCCTCGGCCGCCTCGTGCGGTGTCGGTGCGGCACGATTGCCGTACAACGCGACCCACGCCAACGACTTCTCGGGTGTGCGGTTGTAGACGGTGACCTGGTGGCCGGCAGCAGCGAGGTGGCGAGCCATCGGCGCGCCCATCACGCCGAGCCCGATGAAGGCGACAGAACTCATCGGCCCAGTCTTGCCGGTCACGAGATCACGAGCGTTCACCCCGCCAGGCGTCGGCCATGATGGAGCCGATGATCGACCATCTCGTCTACGCCTCCAACGATCTGCCGAACGCGTCGGCAACTGCTGCGGCGCTCCTCGGCGCCGTGCCGACACCCGGCGGCCACCACGTCGGGAAGGGCACGTACAACGAACTGGTCTCGCTCGGCGGGGCAACCTACCTGGAGGTGATCGGGCCTGACCCGCAGCAGCCGGCACCCGATGGGCCACGACCGTTCGGCATCGATCGACTGTCCGGCCCGGCGCTGGTCGCCTGGTGCGTGCGGCCGCGGCGGCCGCTCGCGCAGATCGTCGAGCAAGCTCGCGCCGCCGGCATCGAGCTCGGCGGCGTGTCGGCGATGTCGCGGCGCCGTCCCGACGGTGTGGTGTTGGAGTGGGAGCTGACCCTTCCCCAACTGGATGGCCCGTTCGGCCTGGCGTTGCCCTTCATGATCGATTGGGGCGAATCGGCGCACCCGACCGACGCGCTTGCGGCTGGGGTGGATCTGGTCGAACTGACCGTCGCTCACCCGCGACCAGACGAGTTGCGTGCCGCGCTCGACATCATCGGCATCGGCACGAGCGTCTCTGTCGAGGAGGGTGCACCGGCCCTTCGGGCCCGGATTGCAACGCCCCGTGGCGAGGTCAGCCTGACAAGCTGACCATCAGTTCGTCGATGATCGATGCGGGGGTGCGCGGGTGCATGAACACCAACCGCCCGACCGGCTCGCCCTTGTAGGTCGACGGCGCAACAAACGCAGTCCCTGTTCGCAGCAGATCCGTCGCCCAGGCCTTCCACTCCGTTGCGCCCCAATCGCTGCGGCGGAACAGCACCACGCCGAGCTCCGGACGCATGATCAGTTCGGTCAGCGGATCGGCGTCGAGTGCATCGGCCATGGACACCGCCAGATCGATGCCGTGGCGGATCGCCGCACGGTGCGCGTCGATGCCGTGCAACGCGAGGGCAAACCAGATCGGGAGACCGCTGGCGCGCCGGGTGAGCTGGTAGCCGAGATCGCACGGGTTGTAGGCATCGTCGCCGGTGCGCAGCACATCGATGTACGGCCCGTGCTGCGTGTGCACCTGCCGCGCCAACGCCGGTTCGCGGTACACGAGCGCGCACGAACCGGCAGTGGCGAACAGCCACTTGTGCGGGTCGACGATGAACGAATCGGCTCGCTCCAGCCCGGCGAACCGGTCGCGCAACTCCGGCAGCAGGATTGCCGACAGCCCGTACGCGCCGTCGACATGGAACCACGCATCGATCTGCGCGGCGACGTCGGCGCACCCGTCGAGGTCGTCGATCACGCCGGCGTTGGTCGACCCGCCGGCGGCCACGATGATGCCGACATCTCGTCGATCACCGATCGCGGTGCGCAACGCCTCACCGGTCAATCTGCAGTCAGGGCCAGTCGGTACGACCAAGGGCTCCAGACCGAGCAGGTGCAACGCGTTGTCGACCGAGGCATGCGCGGTGTCGGCCACAGCGACGAATCGTCGGCCGGCGGCTCGTTGGCGCCCCACCGCCAGCGCCGACAGGTTGCCGATCGACCCGCCGCTCATGAAGCACCCGGCCGCGCCTGGCAGCATTCCCGCGGCGCGACACAGCATGTCGATCACCTGGTTCTCTGCCGCCACCGCTCCCGCGCCTTCCAGCCACGATTCGGCGGAGAAGTTGGCGGCCGACACGATCGTGTCCATCCACACGGATGCGACCGACGGCGACAGCGGGATGAATGCCAGGAACCGCTCGCTGTCGAGGCCGATGTTGTTCGGCGCGACGACCTCTTCGAAGTGCTGCCACGCACCATCGAGGCCCAGGCCGCCATCGTTGATCGAGCCTGCCAGAGCCACGTCGAGCGACGGCTTGTCCCCGATCACGCCGACCGGTGAGCCGGCCAACCGTTGCCGGATCCACTCGACGGCGCGATCGCCGAGATCGCCGACCGCGCTGTCTGCGCCGTGCAGCGCCGTCATTCAGGCGTGACGTAGGCGGCAGTGATGCCACCGTCGATGATCAGCGATTGACCCGTCATCCAGCTCGATTCGTTGGAGGCGAGGAACAACGCCCCGTTGGCGATCTCGGTCGGCTCACCGAAGCGCCCCATCGGGATGTGCACGAGCCGTCGGTTGCGCTTGGCGTCGTCGGACAGGAACTTGGCCAGCAGCGGCGTCATGATCGGCCCTGGGCACAAGGCGTTGGCGCGCACACCCTGGCGGGCGTAGATCACGGCGATCTCGCGCGTCATCGCCAGTACTGCGCCCTTCGAGGCGGTGTAGGCCACCTGAGGCGTGGCCGCCCCCATGTGTGCGACGAATGATGCGACGTTGATGATCGAGGATGCCTCGCCGCATTGCTCGGCCGATTCCTGCATCGCTGGGATCGCGTACTTGCACCCGAGCAACACGCCGAGCACGTTGATGTCCATCGTCTTCTGGTACGTGGCGACCGATGTGGTGACCGGGTTGTCGTCGTCGCCCAACATCACGCCGGCGTTGTTGTACAACACGTGCAGACCACCGAACGTCTCGACGGCGTGCTGCACCGCGGCCTCGACCGACTGCTCGTCGGTGACGTCGCAGCGGACGTACGTGGCTTCTCCTCCGGCGGCCGCAATCGCCTCCACGGCGTCGTCGCCGTCGGAGAGATCGGCGATCACCACCTGCGCCCCCTCGGCGGCGAACAACTCGGCGCCGACGCGACCCAAACCCGACGATGCACCCGTGATCAGTGCCACTTTTCCAGCGAGACGGTTCATGGCGGCCTACGGTACCGCACAGGCCAAACGGGAGAACCAATGACGACGTGGCGCGTGCTGACCTGGAACGTTCTCGGGGCTCGTCAACCAAATCTCGACGTCATCACCGAGGTGATCGCGGGGTACGCACCCGACGTCGTCGCGCTGCAGGAAGTGCAGCGTCGCCAGACCCGTGGCCTGACACGTCGGCTCGGTTGGAAGGTCGTCTGGTCCCGAAAGCACTTCCCGTATTCGCCGCTCGTGTGGTGGCGCGCCGAAGGCCTGGCGATCATGACACCGCACGTCGTCGGCGACCTGATCAGCATCTCCATCTCGCCCGGTGTGTCGACGTGGACCTACCAGCACCGGGTTGCGATGGCGGCCACCGTGGCGCGCGGCGATGACGACACGCTGCGGGTGGTCAACACCCACCTCGCGTCACACGACGCCGACCAGCGGATCGCGCAAGCTCGTCGGGTCGTTCCGCTGATCGGTGATCATCGCCCGGCGGTGGTGGCCGGCGATCTCAATGCCATGGATGAGGTCGAGGTGATCCGCGAGTTCGGCGCGGTTGGCCTGGTCGACCCGGGTGGCGACTACTCCAACCCATCGATTGCACCGGTGCAACGTCTGGACTACGTGTTGGTGCCCGAGTCGGCCACGGTCATGTCGCGGCTGACCCCCGAAGGCGGCGAACGCTGGCACCAACTCAGCGATCACCTGCCGGTGCTCGTCGAGTTCTCGACCTGATGCGCTCAGTCCGGTTGGAAGCTCTGCGTGGTCGACGATCGGCTCGGGTCGAGCAACTCCATCGGGCTGCGACCGCCGTCGATGTAGCCGAGTGCGTACGCGCCGACCTCGTAGCCGAGCAGGCGCTGCACCCGCTCGGGGAACTGGCGCACCTCGTCGAGCGTGTACGACAGGTATTGGTTCTCCTCTTGGCGAAGCCAGCCGAGCACGTAGTCGACGTTGATACCGATGCGCACGCCGTCGCTCTGGTTCGCGCCCGCACCGTGGAACGTCGAGCCCAGGTACAGAACCACCGACCCGCGCGGCATCTCTGCGGGCAGCGATTCGTTGTCGGCGAAGCGTGCGCCGTGCGGCAACCGGTGACTGTCGGGCAGGACGCGCGTCGCACCGTTGTGCTCGCTGAAATCGTCGAGCGCCCAGATGCTGCTGACCTCGACATCGATCTCCGGTGGGAACGGGAAGAAGTCGAAGCACCAGTGATCCCGGTGCAGCATCTGCGATGGCGACTCGGGGCCGACCGCGATCGATTGGGTCAGGTGCAGTTGAAAGGTGGTCTTCTTGGCCCACAACGTTCGGTCGACGACATCGAGGATCAATGGATGGGCGACCATCGCCACGCTCGACGGGCAACGACTCAACAAGGCGCCCGTGCGGCGCGTGTTGTGACCGGCGAACTCGTCGCCACCGGTCGGCGTCTCGGCCAGCCACGGCTCCAGCTCGCTACGAACTCGATCGCACACCGCGCTGTCCGCCAAGCGCTCGATGATCGCGACTCCGTGCTCGCGCAGCGCGTCGCCGATCACCTCGGCCGAGACACCTACCGCGAAACGCGGAATCGTCGCCGGGGCCATCTCCCGATACTACGGAACTAGCGAGGTCGAAGAACGAACACGCCCCAGCCGAGGTGCCGCCGCTCGATAGCGAGGTAGCTGCGCCGTGCTACACGGATCCAGTCGGAGAGGTCCTCGGCTTCGGCCTCCCCCGGATTGTCCCGCAGCCAGTCATCGACGTTCATCCACTGAGCCGCGACATAGCGGTCCCAATCGTCCGCGGAGGCCAGCACCATCTCCACCATTTCGAACCCCGCCGCGTCAACCCGATCGAGCGTTCCCACCAACGACTCGAACTCCCCATCGGCCACAGCGGGCACCGACACGCCGGCTGGCAGCGGCTCGATCCAGTACGGCTCACCGACCACCACGAGCCCATCGGGCTTCACCCTCGGCCGCATCAGGTCGAGCGTGCCGACCAGTCCATCGCCGATCCACGTCGCACCGACGCAACTGACGACATCGAACTGCTGCTCGGCTTCGGTCACGTAGCGTGCCGCGTCGGCATGCACCAGCGTGATCCGGTCGCTGACCTCGAGGTCGTCGGCCCGCCGGCGGGCGGCAGTCAAGAACACCTCGCTGATGTCGACGCCCACGCCGGTCACGTCGTGCTCGACCGCCCAGGTGCACAGCATCTCGGCCTTGCCGCAACAGAGGTCGAGGATGTGGGTCGGGCGATCGCCGGCGCAGATCCGCCCGAGCAGCTGCAACTTGTTGTCAGTGAAGGGGTTCAGGATTCGATGACGTGATTCGGAGATCTCGTGGAAGCGCAAGGACATGGCCCCGACGGTAGTGCGCATGACCTATTTACGGCCGAGGTCCTTGATCGCAGCCGCGAGTGTGCCGATACTTGAACAACGGCGAAACCTCTCGGAGTCGACACCCCCCGTCGACGTCCGAGAAGGCGGGAGTACACGATGGAAACGGCAACACGACTGAACGACGAAGAGGCCCATGATCTGGCGGTACGTCATCTCGCCGATCTGCTCGGGTCGAGCGCCCTGCCCCCTGTGGCCTGGGATGTCGACCACCACCTGCAAGGCCACCTCGATGTCGCCGGGCACCACATGGTGCTGATCGCAACCCGCACCCCCGATCGTTGCCCCCTGCTGCTGACCGACGAGGACTGGGACAGCCTGCGTCGCACGCACTGCCACGCAGCCTGACTGACACTCCGCCCATGGCGGAAGAAGCGGCGCGGAGCGAAGTGCAAGCCGCTCCGACCGACAGCACTTCCGAGATCATCCTCGACGGCCTCGACAACGCCTGGAACCCGCTGATCGAGCGGCTGCGCGGCATCTCCGAGCGTGAATACCTGTGGGAGCCGACCTCGAACTGCTGGACCGTCCGCGCTGGCAGCGACGGAACCATGGTCGCCGACTGGGCCGATCCCGACCCGGTCCCTGCCCCGGTGACCACCATCGCCTGGCGGTGCTGGCACATCGCCGTCGACTGCCTCGACGGCTACTCGGCGCGACTGTTCGGCTCGACCGGCACGGGTCTGGCCGGGCTCCATTGGGTCAACACATCCGACGAAGCGCAGGCGATGCTGACCGCGGCGTGGGCCGTGTTCCGGACGGGGATCGCCTCGTGGGACGACGACGGTTTGCTCGTACCGCTCGGCTCGGCGTGGGGGCCGTACTCGGACCACACGAACCTCGCCCTTGTGCTGCACGCCCAGCGCGAGGTGATCCACCACGGTTCGGAGATCGCCCTCCTCCGCGACCTCTACGCAGCCCGATGACGAACCAGCCCGCACCACAGCGACGGGTGCTCCTGATCTGCGGCAGCCTGAGATCGGGGTCGACGAACGAAGCCCTGTTGCGAACGGTGGCGTCACTGCTGCCGGCCGATGTCGTGGCCGACCTGTACGACGGCATGGGTCACATCCCTCACTTCAATCCCGATGACGACCACGACCCGTTGCCGGCCACGGTGACCGACCTTCGCCATCGCATCGCCGGCGCGACGGCCATCTTGTTCTCCACTCCCGAGTACGCGGGCGCGATGCCGGGCTCGTTGAAGAACCTCCTCGACTGGACGGTCGGTGGTGTCGAGATCTCCGACAAGCCGACCGCGTGGATCAACATCTCCACCGCTCGGCCGGCGCCGCCGGCACGCACGAATCGCTGACCATCGTGCTGCGCTACACCGGCGCCAAGCTGGTCGAGGCCGCCTGCGTGCGCATCCCCGTCCATCGTGACGCAGTCGGTCTGGACGGATTGATCGGCGACCCCGAGATCCGAGTCCGCACCACGGCCGCCGTCACCCACCTGCTCGACGCAGTGTGATGCGCCGACGCCGAACCGGGCTGCCCCGGAGGCGTGAGTAGCGAATTGGGACTGCCCGATTCGCCCAATGACCCGTCACGGCACGCGGGTCCATCCACGTCGGGTTCGGTTGAGCTCGTCGAAGCCGTTGGCCACGTGCCAGGCGCGCAGATCGACCTCGGTCTCGTCGTCGGCGACATAGCTGAGGAGGTTGCGGCTCCGGCCCATCCGCAACCACGCGGCAGCATGGCCCAGCAACCAACTGGCCACCCCTACTCCCCGGTAGTCCTCGGAGACGCCGATGTTGCCGATGTCGGCCCACCCGTCGTTGCGCAGCATCGAGCCGTGGCGGGTGAAGTCGTCGTCGACCTCGAGCAGACCGATCTCGCGGCCCTCCAACATCGCCGTGAAGGCGGCGCCGAACACGTGGAGTCGCCGCCGCACGGTCAGACCGTCGATCGGCGCCTCCGCCGGTGGCTCGATCCGGTCGACGCCGATCACGAACTGCACCTCGGTACGTCCATCGACGTCGGTGAACCCAGCCTGGCGAGCGAGGATCGCGAGGTGCGGCCAGGCGTCGTGGATGCCATACGCAAGCGGTGCGGGCAGCGACATGTCGAGCACCGAGACGCGAGGCTTCCACCGATCCAGCCGTTGGACTGCGACGCGCATCAGGTCGTGACCGGCGTCGATGTTGGCCGGCCGACAGACGAGCCAGTTGATCGCCGCTGCGTTCTGCAACGCCGGCCCGACCGAAGCGTCGCTGCCGTAGCGATGCAGATGGACGGCAGCGACCAGTCGGTCGTCATCGATCGCCACCCAGGTCTCGCGCTCGACCACCCACGGATCGACGATGTACTCGCCGGGGTCGCGTTCCATCACGCTCAGCAGCGTGGCAACCGGCACAGAGCAGCCGGGGATCACAGCCTTGACGTGGGCATTGACCAGATCGGTCAGTTGCTCACGGTCGTGGCGAAGGAATGGGCGGATCTCGGGCATGACACAGCCTCCACACGACGTTCGTTGCGAATTGGAGGCCGCTACCGGTGCGGCACCCTCATGAGCCTAGTTAGATGCGTTCCCAGTAGCGACGCAGTTCCCAATCGGTGACCGTCTGGTTGAAGGCCATCCATTCACCCTTGGCCATCGTCAGGATGTGGTGGTGCACCTCGTCGCCGAAGCACTCCTTGGCGATCGACGAGCCCTCCCACAGGGCGATGGCGTCGGGCAGGTTCCACGGGATGCGCCCGATGTCGGCGGCCTCATAGCCGTTGCCCACGTACGGCTCGCCCAGCGGCAACTTGTTGCGGATCCCGTAGAGGCCGCCGGCGATCTGGCCGGCGAACGCGAAGTAGCTGTTGGCATCGCTGCCGGGGATGCGGCACTCGACCCGAGATCCCTTGCCATGGCCGACCTTGCGGAACCCGAGGGTGCGGTTGTCGACACCCCACCCGATTCCGGTCGGCGCCCACGAGCCAGGTTGGAAGCGCTTGTAGCTGTTGACGGTCGGTGCCCACAGCAGGCTGAACTCCTGCGCGGTGGCAATCAGCCCGGCGACGTAGTGCTGGAAGGTCTCGCTCATCCCGTGCGGGCCGTGGTGGTCGTCGAACATGGCCTTCTTGCCATCGGGCGACCACAAGCTCGAGTGGATGTGACACGACGACCCGGTGTCGCTGAAGTCGTACTTGGCCATGAAGCTGACCGAGCGCCCGTTGAGGTGGGCGATCTCTTTCGCCGCGGTCTTGTACACGCTGTTGCGGTCGGCCATCTCGACCGCCGTCGTGTAGTCGAGGTTCATCTCGTGCTGGCCACGGCCCGCCTCACCCTTGGAGAACTCCACCGGCACACCCGCCGCTTCGAGCCCGCGACGGATCGCGCCGAGGATGTACTCGTCCTTCGTCGTCTGCAGGATGTGGTAGTCCTCGAGCCATGGCGAGTGCGGTCGCAGGTCGCGGTAGCCCTTGCCGAATGCCTCGTCGTACGTGTCTTGGAACAGGTAGAACTCGATCTCGCTGGCCACCATGGGCAAGAAGCCCAAGGCCGCGGCGGCTTCCTCCTGGCGTCGCAACACCGTACGCGGCGCCACCTCGACCAGTTCGTCGGACTCCACGTCGAACAGATCGCACATGATCATCGCCGTCTTGTCGACCCAGGGAATGCGACGCACCGTGTTCCAGTCGGCGCGCGCCAGCATGTCGCCGTAGCCCTGGTCGTAGCTGGCAAACCGGTAGCCAGGCACGGGATTGTTGTCCATGTCGCAGGCGATCAGGTAGTCGCAGTTCTCGGTGCCGGCGTCGGCAACGGACTCGAGGAAGAACCGCCCCGTCGTGCGCTTCCCGGTCAGGCGCCCCTGGAGGTCGGGGAAGACCATCAACACCGTGTCGATCTCACCACCACGGATCTCGCGCTCCAACTGGTCACGGCTCACTTCGGTTCGTCCGGTCATGGCGCTGCACTGTAGTTACGATCACACGATGCCCCGAGACGGAGACCGATCGATCGCCCAACACATCCTCGACGGTATGAAGGCGACCGGCATCCGGCAGCTGTTCTGCCTCCCCGGGGTGCAGAACGACCCGTTCTTCGATGCGGTGGTCGACGCACGCGAGTGGTTGGAGGTGATCGTCACCCGCCACGAACAGGGTTGCGCCTACATGGCGATGGGCGCCGCGCAGGCGACCGGGCGGCCGACGGCGATGTGCGTGGTGCCAGGGCCCGGCTTGCTGAACGCTGCTGCCGGGCTGTCGAGCGCATGCGGGGGCGGTGCACGCGTGCTGGCCATCGTCGGCCAGATCCACTCGCCCCTGCTCGGCGGGGGGTTCCGGGTGCTGCACGAGCTCGACGACCAGCCGGCAGTGCTGCGCCAGGTGACCAAGCACGCGGCCATCGTCCGCGACGTCGACGCGGCAGCCGCACAGATCCAACACGCCTTCGACGAGCTCGTCTCGGGCACGCCGCGACCCGTTGCCATCGAGGTACCGGCCGATCTGTGGGCCAAGCCGGCTCCCGGCGCGGTCACCCGTGGCGTGCGCACGATGCCGACGATCGACGCGGCCGCCGTCGATGCCGCGGCCACCAAGCTGCGCGCCGCGACCAACCCGCTGATCTGGGTCGGCACCGGGGCACAGGATGCATCACCTGCGGTCCGGCGGCTCGCCGACCTGCTGCAGGCACCCGTATCGACGCGACGCATGGGCCACGGGGTGATGGACGAGACCGATGTCCTGTTCGCGCCGATGGGCCTCGCCCACCGCATGTGGGCCGATGTCGATCTCGTCTTGGGCATCGGCTCGCGGATCGAGTTTCCCTTACTGCAGTGGGGAACGACCGGGTTGGACCTGATCCAGATCAACACCGACGCCGACGAGCTCGACCGCCACGGGATCGGCGCCCTGGGCATCCACGGTGATGCGGCGGAGGTCGTCCCCTTGCTGCTCGAACGCCTCGCCGGCCTGCAGCGCACCGACCGCCGCCCGGCCCTCGGCGCGCAGCGTGCCGCGTTCTACAACGACATCGCTCACCTCGAGCCGCAGCTCTCGTATCTCGCAGCCATCAGCGACGCCTTGCCCGCCGACGCGATCCTGGTCGAGGACGCGACGCAGATGACGTTCGTCGCCCATTTCGCCTACCAGTTCCGCCATCCACGCACGTACCTGTCGACCGGATTCGCCGGCACGCTCGGCGCCGGCGTTGCCGCCGGCATCGGGGCGAAGGCCGGCGCGCCCGACCGCGTCGTGGTCACGATCAGCGGTGACGGTGGCTTCTTGTTCACCGCGACCGAACTGGCCAGCGCGGTGCAGCATCACATCCGGGCGATCACGGTGGTGTTCAACGACAACGCCTACGGCAACGTACGCCGCATCCAACAGGAGCGCTTCGGGGCCGAGCGAACGATCGCCTCGACGTTGGTCAACCCCGACATCGTGGCCTTCGCCGAGAGCTTCGGATGTCTCGGGCTGCGCGCTCACGACCCACACGAGCTCGGCGATGCACTGCGAACGGCGATGGCCCACGACGGACCGGTGGTGATCGAGGTGCCAGTCGGCGAGGTGCCCTCACCGTGGCCGTTCATCGTGATGCCCCGAGTGCGCTAACCGACGGGTTCGTGCACATCGTCGGCGAGCGAGAGGAAGCTCTCGTCCTCCTGACCGAAGTGCAGCTCGAGAAGCGCATACAAGCCGTACAGGAGCCGTTGCATCTCCTGTACGTCCGTACCCGTCGGCGGTGCCGAGTCGACACGGTCGACGACAATGCCGAGCTGTGCCGTGAGCTTGGCGATCTCCGCGTGAGCCCGACTCATGGTGCCCGTTGGATCGCTTCCGCCGAGCACGCCGGCGATGACCGGGTAGAGCAATCGGTCCTCCTCCGCTTCGTGAGGACCGATCTCGTCGACCAGGAGCCGATATGCGACGTGGACTGCGTCCATCGCGTCCGCTCCGCCGCCCAATCCGAGACGAGCGGCGGCGGCACTCAACAGGGCCACGTCAGGACGCAGGGCGCGATGCTCGAGCGCGAACCGTTGCGCCATCGCCGTTCCGGAGTCGTCGAGGCTCAGTTCATCGCGACCCGCGCCCAGGGCGCGGAGTGCGTTGAGGATCACGGCGACGTCGATGACCTCCTGCAGCAGTGCGCCTGACGTCGGTGGAAGCATGCCGAGCGCTGCGGCACCCATCGCCAGCAGCGACAGGATCATCCCCGCCATCACACTCTGCAACGCGATGGAGCGCGCCCGCCGAGCGATCAGGTGCGCCTCTCCCAGTCGATCGAGACGGTCGACCGTCAACACGACATCAGCGGTCTCCGACGACGCTGTCGAGCCGCGCGCGCCAATCGCGACGCCCACCGTGGCAGCGGCCAGCGCTGGCGCATCGTTGATCCCGTCGCCGACCATGATCGTCGACCCGAGGGCGGTCTCGCGCCGCACGACATCGACCTTGTCGGCCGGGGATTGCTGCGCAGCGATCTCGTCGACGCCGAGCATCGCTCCAACCGATGCCGCGACTTCGGCGCGGTCGCCGGTCACCATCACCACACGGCGAATCCCACGGCGGCGCAGGTTTCGAATGGTTCGGGCTGCGTCGGGTCGGATCGGGTCGCTGAGGATCAGTGCGCCTGCCGGCGCACCGTCGATGCTGACGAAGACACAGACGGCGCCCTCGAACTCGGCGAGGGATCGTGCCCGAACGACCCACGGTTCATCGCCGGTGACGCCTGTCCACGCGCCATTGCCGACGTGCACTTGCCGCCCCGACACGAGCCCGCCGGCGCCCGCACCGGGCTGCTCGGATGCGTCGGTCGGCACGACCAGCTCGAGGCCGCGCCGGTGCGCGCTGCGAACGATTGCCGTTGCCAGGACATGCGGCGAGATCTGGTCGAGGGAGGCGGCCAGTCGAAGTACCTCGGTCGCCTCGAAATCGTCGTTCGTCACGATCTCGACGATCGTGGGGCGGCCGGCCGTGAGCGTGCCGGTCTTGTCGAACAACAAGACGTCGGCCACTGCAAGCGCCTCGAGCGCGCCACCACCTTTCACGACCACGCCCCGGCGAGCACATCGCGAGAGTCCGGACACGATCGCCACGGGTGCGGCGAGAATCAGCGGGCAAGGAGTTGCGACGACCAGCACGGCGACTGCTCGCACGGCATCGCCGGAGATCAGCCATGCCAGACCTGCTGTCGCGAAGGATCCGAAGAGAAACGCCGACGCGTATCGGTCGGCAAGCCGAACGAACGGCGACGTGGAGGCCGAAGCCTGCTCGACCAACCGGACGATTCCCGCATACGTGGAATCGGCGACGTTCGTGATCGCGACGATGTCGAACGGCCCGCCGGCGTTCACCGCGCCACTCCTGACGATGTCATCGGCATCGCGCTGCACAGGCATCGATTCGCCGGTCAAGGC
>JAYVOI010000069.1:0-5989 GCA_043758005.1 Ilumatobacteraceae bacterium | reverse complement strand
GTGCAGTTCGTCGCTCGCAGCCATCAGCTGATCGTGACCGGAGTAGCGACGTACGGCTTGTTGACCAGTTCGAAGAAGTCGTTGCCCTTGTCGTCGACGACGATGAAGGCGGGGAAGTCGTGGACCTCGATCTTCCAGATCGCCTCCATCCCCAGCTCCTCGTACTCCAAGACTTCGACTTTGGTGATGCAGTCCTGCGCCAGTCGTGCCGCCGGCCCGCCGATCGAGCCGAGGTAGAACCCCCCGTAGGTCTTGCACGCCTCGGTGACCTGGCGGCTGCGGTTTCCCTTGGCCAGCATCACGAAGCTGCCGCCAGCCGCCTGGAACTCGGCGACGTAGCTGTCCATGCGGCCCGCTGTGGTGGGGCCGAACGATCCGCTGGCCATACCGGCGGGCGTCTTCGCCGGCCCGGCGTAGTAGACACAAAAGTCGCGCATGTACTGCGGGAGCCCGAGGCCCTGATCGAGCCGTTCCTTCAACTTGGCGTGGGCGATGTCGCGCGCGACGACCATCGGCCCGGTCAGCATCACCCGCGTCTTCACCGGGTAGCGACTGAGCTCGGCGCGGATCTCGTCCATCGGACGGTTGAGGTCGATCTCGACAGCGTCGCCGTCGAGGTGCTCGTCGACGATGTCGGGCAGGAACCGCGCGGGGTCGGTCTCGAGCTGCTCCAGGAACACGCCGTCGCGGGTGATCTTGCCGACAGCCTGGCGATCGGCGCTGCACGAGACCGCCATCGCCACGGGGCAGCTCGCGCCATGACGTGGCAGGCGGACGATGCGAACGTCGTGGCAGAAGTACTTGCCACCGAACTGCGCGCCGATCCCGGTCTGCTGACTGAGCGCCAGCACCTTCGCCTCGAGGTCGACGTCGCGAAATGCCCTGCCGTCGATCGAGCCGCTCGTGGGAAGCCCATCCAGATACTTTGTGCTGGCCAGCTTGGCGGTCTCGACCGCGAACTCGGCCGATGTGCCCCCGATGACCACCGCAAGGTGATACGGCGGGCAGGCCGACGTGCCCAGCGTCTTCATCTTGTCGAACAGCCAGGGCAGCAGTGCCTTTTCGTTCAGCAGCGCCTTGGTCTCCTGGAACAGGTAGCTCTTGTTGGCGCTGCCGCCGCCCTTGGCGATGAACAAGAACTTGTAGGCGTCGCCGTCGACCGCGGCGATCTTGATCTCGGCCGGCAGGTTGTTGCCGGTGTTCTTCTCCTCGTACATCGTCAGCGGTGCCATCTGGCTGTATCGCAGGTTCGAGGTGAGGTAGGTGTTGTACACGCCGCGGGCGATTGCCGCTTCGTCGCCGCCCCCGGTGAACACGAACTGGCCCTTCTTGGCCTTGATGATCGCGGTCCCCGTGTCTTGGCACATCGGCAGCACACCACCGGCCGCGATGTTGGCGTTCTTCAGCAGATCGAGCGCCACGAACTGGTCGTTGTCGCTGGCCTCCGGATCGTCGAGGATGTTGCGCAGCTGCTGCAGGTGCGCCGGCCGCAACTGGTGGGCGATGTCACGCATGGCCGTCTCGGTCAGCAGCGTGATCGCCTCGGGCTCGATGCGGACGAACGTGCCCGCCTCGGTGTCGATGGTCGACACCCCGTCGGTGGTCAACAGCCGGTACACCGAGGTGTCGGGTCCGAGGGAGAGCACCTCGGTGTAGGCGAACTCTGGCATGACCTCACGCTACGCCTGATCGCCCGGATTCCGGGAGTGTCAGGGCGGTGGCGGTTGGCTCAGCGCGGTGTCGACCAGAGCCTGGTCCTCCGGAGTCGTGGCGGCATGCGGGTGGATGGCGCCGTCGGCGATCAGTTCGCGCAGGTCGCCGATCCGCACGTCGGGGCTGAAGGGCAACGGTGCGCTCGACTGATCCACCGTGGTCACCGACGGCGAGGCGGCGACCAGTTCGAGCACGTGACGCTCGGCAATGGCGCGGTTGGCCCAGTCGCTGCTGTTCGATCGCAAGGCGCCGACGTTCATTGCCGCTGCGCCGATCAGCAGCAGTCGGCCGGCCCACACGACCGGCTCACCCAAGCGAGCCAACTGATCGACAGCGATGCCGAACGCCGGGATGAACAACGCTGCACCGATGTACACGTACCGTGAGTTGGCAGCAGTCTCGACGCCGAAGCCGCCGCGCTGGACGCCGAGTCCGACGTAGATCAGGATCGCCGTGACGGCGAGCGACAGCACGACATCGTGAGCCTCCGCATCCCGTCGCCGCCACAGCACCACGGCCAATGTGGCGATCAACGAGATGCCCACCAACGAGGCGGTGGAGGTCAGACCTTGGAACACCGCCGAGAGCCCGCGGTTGACGTAGGCCGGAACCTGGGACGGAGACGAGCCGATCGAATCGCCGGCCGGGTCGCTGCCCCAGAAGAGCCACCACCACGCCGACGCGACTGCCATGGGAGTGGTCGCGATGAACGCGGCACGCCACCGGCGGCGGATGACGGCGAAGAACAGGATCCCGATGATGAAGAACGGACCGAACCCCGACGACGCCACTGCAACGAGGCCGGCGACGGCCGCGAACGCGTCGCGCCGATCGGCCGGACCGTCATGGTCGATCAGCCAGAGCTGCACCAGGAAGGCCAGCAACGACAGGTTGTAGACGAGCTGGATGGCGAAGACGATGTTCTCCCAGCCGCTCCCGAACACGACCAGCGTTCCGGCGAGGATCGTCGCTGTCCACTCGCTGACGCCGACCCGAATGCTCAGCTTGCGAACCATCACGGCGACCCCGAGATGGCACGCCATCGCCGGCAGGAGGTACGGCCAGTACGAGCCGGTGCCGAAGATGGCGTGAATCCCGCGCCAGATCACGATCGGGATGGTCATCCAATGGCCGTCCTGGGCCATGAACAGCATGTCGCCCAGTCCGCTCGCCTGATGGACCTTCTCTCGTGTGAAGATGAACGCCCAGTCGTCGCGGATGAACCACTGGTTCCGCCCGACCAGGTAGAGCACGATCAACGAACCAGCCAGCACCATCCGAAACGCCCAGCGGGCGCCGTCATCCGTCGCCGACCACGTGGCGCCACGGCGGAGGCGCGCCTCAACGTCCACGGACCACCATGCGCCACCACAGGGACAGCAATTGGCGGGCGCTGCGGGCGACCGCCGGGACTCGGAAGAACTGCGACTTGCCAGAGGGGCGGAAGTAGTGGTGGACAGGGATCTCGACGAATCGGGCTCCAGCCCGATCGAACGAGCGCATCATCTCGACGCAGATCACGCCGGTGGTCGAGAGCAACGGTCGGTCGATGATCAGCTGACGGCGGAACATTCGAAAGTCGCAGTCGGTGTCGCGGACCTTGAGTCGGAAGAGCAACTTGACGACGTGGTGGTACACGCGACCGATCAGCTTGCGATACCACGAGTCGCCGCGGCCGATCTTGTAACCCTGCACGAGGTCGATGTCGTCGGTGGCCAACGGCACCAGCAGCGCCGCCTCGCGGGCGTCGTACTGGGCGTCACCATCGGTGTAGAAGATCCAGTCGTTCTGCGCTGTCGCAAAGCCGCTGAGCAATGCCCTGCCATAGCCGCCGTTGGTCTCGTGATGCACGACACGCAGCCACGGCCTGTCGAGCGCCAGCTTGTCGAGGGTGGCACGAGAGTCGTCGGCCGAACCGTCGTTGACGACGATCACCTCGACCTCCGGCACCAATGGCGACAAGGCCTCGTGCACGTCGTCGATCAAGCCGCCGATCGTTGCAGCGTCGTTGTAGCAGGGGAACACGGCGGAGATGCTGGCAACCGCGGTCATCCGCCCAGCCCCGCCAGTGAGCCGCACACGCGATCGATTTCGGGCTCGGTCATCTCCGGGAAGCATGGCACGCTGATGCACTCGGCAGCCCATGCCTCGGCCTCCGGGCACGGTGGATGGTCGAGATCGCGAAACGCCGGTTGCTGGGTGATGGCCAGCGGGTAGTGAATCGCCGAGGCGACGCCCGCGGCTTCCAGGGAGGAGCGCGTTGCGGCGCGATCGAGGCTGCGGAACACGGCCAGATGGTAGGCGTGCAGCGGGTGCGCGGACTGCCATTGCAGCAACGGGGCAGCCTGTCGGTACCTCGCCACGATCGACCGGCGCCGCGCGACGTCGGTCGTGAGATCCCTCAACGCAAGTCGCAGCCAGGCGGCCTCGACCTCCGACATGCGGAAGTTCTGCGACACGAGCTCGTGCACGTACTGGGCCGTCATGCCGTGGACCCGGAGCGTGCGCGCCCGATCGGCGAGCTCGACGTCGTTGGTCACGATCGCGCCGCCGTCACCGATCCCGCCGAGGTTCTTGGTCGGGTAGAAGCTGTACGCGGTCGCCGTCGAACGGTCGGGGTTGCTGAGCGCTCCGTGAGCCTGAGCGGCGTCCTCGATGATCATCAGGTCGGTGTCGGGGAGCTCGGCCGGATAGCCGTACAGGTGCACCACGATGACGGCCTTCGTTCGTGCCGTTCGGCCAGCTGCCACATCGTCGGTCGTGATGCACGCGGTGCTCGGATCGACGTCGATGGCCCGCGGCATCGCACCGACAGCGGCAACCGCCGAGGCCGTCGGTACGGCGGTGAACGCAGGCACCAGCACCTCGTCGTTCGCGCCGACACCCGCGGCGGCAAGCGCCAGTTGCAACGCGCTGGCGCCCGACGACACGGCGACGCACTGCTGCGCGCCGAGCCATGCGGAGAATTCGGATTCGAACGCAGCCAGCTCAGCTCCGAGGAGGAAACTGCCGCTCGCCGCTATCCGTTCTGCTGCTGTCGCGAACGCCGAGGCAAACCGCTGGCCGCGCCGACTCAGGTCGACGACAGGTACCACGGGTGACCACGATAGAACGCCACGGTCGAGGAAAGGCCAGCGATCAGATCGGTCGTCGCTCTCCAACCGAGGATGGTGGCGATCTTGGTGCCGTCGGTATGGAACGAACCGATGTCGATTCGCTGATGGTCGCCCGGCCAGGGCACGAGCTCCAGCCCGCCGCTACTGCCGGTGGCCCCGATGATCGCGTTGGCGATCTCCGCCAGCGAGTGGTCGACCGCGTGGCCGACGTTGAAGATCCTTCCGACCGCCTCAGGGGCGGTCGCGGTCAGCAATGCGTCGACGACGTCGTCGACGTGCACGCAGTCGCGGCGTTGTTCGCCGTCACCGAAGATGCGGATCTCCTCGCCCAACAACGCCTTGCGGATGAAGACGGGCAGGAACCCCAACTCGTCGCTCGACAACCGCTGACGTGAGCCGTACACGTTGGTCAGCCGCAAGCTGGTCGTCGGCATCGCATGCGCCGTGCAGTACACGAGATGCAGTTGCTCGCCAGCCAACTTGGCGACACCGTTGACGTCCATCGGACGCGTGGAGTGCTGTTCATCGACGGGCGACCGCAGCGGCCGGCCGTAGACCTGGCGGGTCGAGGTGTGCACGACCCGCACGGTCGGGTTGACGCGTCGGAGGATCTCGAGGAACGACGCGTGGGTCACGGCATTGAGGTGCAGATCGCCGAGCGGGTCGCGCATCGAAGCGATGTGGCTGACCTGGCCGGCGAGGTTGAAGACGACATCGGCATCGGCCACGACCTCGGCAACGACGGGGTCGCCGATCTCGGCTTCGACGATCTCCACATCCAGTCCCTCGACGTTGCGCCGGCTGCCACCGTGGCCCTCGACCAGCGCGTCGATGATTCGCACGGTGGCGCCCCGCCGAACCAGTTCGTGCGTGAGGTTGGAGCCGATGAAGCCCAGGCCGCCGGTGACCACGCATACGGTGGACGACAGGTCGGAGCTCGGGGGCATCTCACGATGTTAGGGATCTCGCCATGCAAAGATCGGTGCCATGGATGACGACGAGTACCAACGGATGGTGGAAGCCGGTGAGCGCCACTGGTGGTACCGGTCGACTCGCTCGCTGTTGGAGGGGTTGATCTCGCCGCACCTCGGGCCGGTCGACAGCGGCACGACCTATCTCGACGCCGGGGGTGGCTCCGGCGCAACCGGCTCTTGGTTGGC
>JAYVOI010000068.1:0-2521 GCA_043758005.1 Ilumatobacteraceae bacterium | reverse complement strand
AAGGGGATACGCAGTACACGTGTTCGATCTGTCTAGCGCGCACTGCAATGAGTGCGTGCGAATGCTGCTGCACGATCGAGCGCAGCCGTCGCCTCGGGGAACGAGCCCTGTCAACGCAAGCCGCGACGCGAACACGCGATGTTTTACCGACGACCCGGAGACGAGTCCACCTCCGTGGCCGTACACGATGAGCGCGAGATCGTCGCCGAGGATCGGCGAGACCCAGCGACACGGAACGCCCGAGATCTCCTCGAGGCGCTCATCAATGCCAACGGCCAGGACAGCACCGGCGACGGCGTCGATCCACGCCCGCCGATCGGACTCGACCGTTGCCTGTGGGTCGACGATCGCGGCAATGATGCCCGTTTGATTGCCGCCGCGGCTGGGCTGATCACCTCACCCTCGGGGACATCCGGTTCCATTCATCCGCGCAACGCAACCAGCTCAGCGACGACTCGCTTGGTGCTGACCGGTCGGCTCGTACCGAGCGAGGGCGCGAACACGCTGATGCGCAGTTCCTCCAACATCCAACCGAGGTCGACCACCTCGTGGCCGACCTCGCCGGGCGGCAAGGAGGCGAGCAACGACGAGTACTCGCGTTCGACCGTGCGCACCTCCGACAACTTGTGGAGATCCTTTGCCGGGTTCTCCGGCAGCTTGTCGAGCCGCCGCCGGATGCCGTTGACGTAGCGCAGCACATCGGCGAGGCGGTGCTCGCCGTGGGCGATGACGAAGCGGTCGCGGACCAATCGGGCGACGTGTCGTCGCACGTCCGCAACGTTCGGCGCCACCGACGCGCTGATCAGCTTGGACAGGTGCTCTTCGATGTCGGCCGCGACGGCGATGATCTCGGCCGCCGTGCGCAAGGCGATTGCGGATCGCGACGGCAGTTGTCGTCGGGCGGTGGCGACCAGCGCGTCGAACTGCGCAGCGGTCCACACCTCGCCGTGCTCGACGACCAACCGTTCGGCGACGGCGGCCACACAATCGGAGGCGATGGCGTTGGCGGTCTGCGGCGTGAAGCGGGCCAGCATCAACTTGTCGCGATTGGCGAGATGGGCCTCCACCGCTCGCTTGCCGATGGGCACGGTCAACAACAACAGCCTGGTCACTCCGCCGCGCATCACTCGCTGCTGCAGTTCGGCCGTGGTGAAGACACGCAACGAGACGCTGTCGCCATCGTCGAGCAATGCCGGGTAGCCATGCACGGTGTGGCCGCCCCGCACCGTGTCGATGCGCTGCGGCAGATCGCCCACGTCCCAACCGGTGATGCCGCGGCGCTCGTCGACCGGAGTCGCACGCGCCACCGCAGCCCGAAGCGTGGCCCGCAGCCGGCGTTTGATGCCGTCGAGGTCCTTGCCGATGGCAACCACTGCATCGCTGTCGTCGTGCACGGCGAAGGTGACGCGGAGGTGGTCGGGAACGCGAGTTGCATCGAAGGCGCGGGGCGGCACGCGCACCGAGAGGACGACTGCCTCCACGGCGCGGGCCAGGGCCGTCGCCAACGGTTCGTCGGCAACCACCAGCAGCCCGTACGCCGCTGCGGTCGTCTCGGCGGCGGGGATCAGTTGGCGGCGAATGTCCTTGGGCAGTGTCTGCATCAGCCCGGCGACCAGGTCCGCCCTGAAGCCCGGTACCTGCCAATCGAACCCTTCGGCGGTCAGGCGTCCCAGGACCGCCAGCGGCACATGCACGGTGACCCCGTCGTCGGGCGCCCCGGGGTCGAACCGGTACGTCACCGGGAAGATCATGTCGGCGTGCGCCCACGTGGTGGGGTACTGATCGGCATCGTTGTCTGCCGCCCGGCCCAACGCCTGGGCTGTCATGGTCAGCAACTCGGGTTCGGTGCGGCGCGCGTCTTTCCACCATCGATCGAAGTGGCGACTCGAGACCACGGCCGACTCGACGCGCCGTTCGTAGAAGGCGATCACCGCATCGTCGTCGATCACGTCGAGCTTGCGGGTGCGGTCCTCGCGAGAGCGCAGATCGTCGAGGAACTCGGCATTGTGCTTGATGAAGTCGTGACGCGACGTCCAATCACCGTCGACCAGCGCGTGGCGGATGAACATCCGGCGTGCCTCGGCGGCGTCGACGCGGTCGTAGCCGATGGTGCGGTTGCTGACGATCGGCAGGCCGTACAGCGTGACCCGTTCACCGACCACCGCGCGACCGCTGCGAGCATCCCAACGCGGCTCGCTGTAGCTGTACTTGGTCAGATGCTCGGCGATGGCCTCGGCCCACTCGGGCTGCACGCTGGCAACCGTGCGGGCCCACAACCGGTTGGTCTCGACCAGTTCGGCGGCGATGACCCACTTCGGCTGCTTGCGGGACAGCACCGAGCCGCTGCCGATGGCGAACTTCGAGCCGTGCGCACCGTTGTACTCCCGGCTCTTGCTCTCGGCCGTGCCATCACGCATGCCGAGGTGACTGAGCAGACCCGCCAGCAGCGCTTGGTGGATTCGGTCGGGATGCGACGCCTCGCTGCCCGGACGGATGCCCAGTTGACCCGTGACCTGTCGCA
>JAYVOI010000067.1:0-6009 GCA_043758005.1 Ilumatobacteraceae bacterium | reverse complement strand
GAGCGCCTACCGATCATGTTGCGCCAGAGTGGACGCAGCGGGCATGGTCAGGGCAAGCCCGCCAACATGAGGGTGCGCGATGAAGCCGACGTGCTGTCGTTCTTCTGCTGGCAACTCGGCGTCGAGGCCATGACTGCCGGGTAGATGACGGTGGCGGCTTGTAGCCTCCGATCCATGCCTCGAGGATTCCCACTGCTCGTCCGCGCATCGGCGGGCCTCGGCATGCTGGCGCTCGTCGTGCAGTGCAGCAACTCGAGTGCGCTTGCCCCCGAGCCGACGGACGGCCAGGCCGCGGCGGTGGAGACCTCCCCGGTGGAGGCCGCTGCGGTGACCACGGCAGCGGCGAGCACCACGTCGTCGACCATTCCGGAGACGACGAGCACGACGATCGAGCCGACCACCACCTCGGCGCCGGAACCGACCACCACGACGGCCGCGCCGCTGGTCATCGACCCGAACTGCCCGGGTACGCCGCACGCTGCGGTGATCGACCGCGACCGGCAGCGGGCGTGGTTGTGCGACAACGGTGTCGCCCTACCCGAGTTCGTGATCACCACGGCCCGCGAACAACCCGATCCTGGGACGTATCCGGTGTTCACCAAGTCGATGCATGCCTCGTCGAGGTTCGGTGGGCACTACAGCACGATGACCCACTTCGTCGTGTTTGCCCGCGGCGAGGAATCCGGTGCCCGAGTCGGCTTCCACACGGTGCCGGTGTTGCGGAGCGGGGATTTTGTCCAACCATTGGCCTCGGTGGGGACGCAGATGGAGTACGGCCAGACGTCGGGTTGCATCAGGGTCCTGCCCGAGCAGGGTCAAGTGATCTGGGATTGGCTGCAGAAGGGCGACCAGGTCCATGTCATCACCTGAGCCGACAGCAGCTCATGGTTCGGTCTCGTCGTCGCCTCCCCGCAGGTAGGTCTGGCCCTCGGCGCATTCGCCGCGGTAGGGGCACCAGCGGCACGAGATGCCCGGCTTCTTGATCGCAGCCTCGCCCTCGATCTGCAGCTGGATCAGGCGATGGATGCCGTCGAGCGTGCGGCGCAGTGCCGTTCGCAGCACCCCTTCGGTCACGTCTTCGACGATCGGCTGCGCCGAGTCGAGGTAGAAGGTGGCCAGCTTGCGAGGCGGCACATCGCGGACCAGTGTCTCGACCAGCGCGTAGAAGCGCAGATCTTCGCGATGGCGCTGCGACACGCGACCGGTCTTCAGGTCGATGATCACCTTCCGGCTCTCGCGACCCTGCGGCCGACCCATCACGAGATCGACTCGGGCCCGCAGGAGGATCGGGTGATCGAGCGGCCATTGGGCCGCGGACTCGGTGGCTGGATTGCTCCGCACGTCGAGGGGCGGGAAGCACTCGGCGAACTTGCTGACACGCTCGACGGCCTGGCCGCGCAGATCCGCTTCGTCTCCTGGTGACAGCGCGGCGATCCACCGGCCGAAGTCGCGCTCCTCATCGCCGAGCCGCGCCAACGCCTCATCGACCAACTCGCGGGGGCTGGGCTCGCCACGCCAGTTCAACATCAGCTGGATCGCCTTGTGGGCGACCTGACCGCGGGCGCGGGCCGGTGTCCACTCGAAGTCGTCGGGCGCGAGGAAGTGCACCTCGCAGTCGTGCACGCTGGCCAGGGTGTGCTTGGTGACGAACAACGTGTGCCCGTCCAGCCGGTCGCCGAAGTGGGCGAACGCCTCGTTGGCCTCGTCGCGTAGATCATTGACCAGTTCGGCATCGAACAGCGTGGGCTCGGCGGATCGCCGCAGGAGCGCGAGCGTGCGCTGTTGCGCTGGGTTGAGCTGCGGCGGTGCGTCCACGAGGTCGACACTAACCAGGGGGTGTCACAAGCCGGTTGTAACACCCCTGCGCGACACTGAGCCCATGCCCGTCAGTAACACGTCCCTCGACTTCGCCCACGCCGCCCGCACGATCGGTCGCGAGGTTCGTCGACGTGGATTGGTCGCGCCCGGGTTTCGCTGCCCGCCGCGCATCGCTGGGGTCGATCGCTCGGTGCGGCGCGTCGCCAACGGCGCCGTCATCGCCGTGCAACTCAAGGGTCGTCCATGGGCGGCCATCGTCGGCGACATGATCGAGGGGGTGATCGTCACCAACCAGCTCCAGCCACCGCGATCCGATCGTCTGCGGGCCGAGCTGTGGCAGGCGTTGGGGTTCGAGGCCCCTCGGCTTCGATCGGTGGCCTAAGCGCCGACGGCAATCAGCCACACCACGGTGGTGTTGGGCGGAACGTCGGGTTTGGCGCTCTGCAACGGATCACCCTCGAAGGCCTGCGGGCCAAGAGCGAGCACGACCAGCGTGGCGTTCCCGTCGCTGTAGGCACCCTGCACCACGTCGTCGAATGGGAAGATCGACGGCGCGTCGAACTTCTGGAGCCCGGCGCCGATCAACGCAGTCGTGTACGCGGTCACTGCCTCGTCACTGCTCAACGTGGTCGTGCGCATCTCGCTGAAGACCTGCGTCGGTGCCGCTCCCAACGCCGCAGATACCGCCGGCAGCGACACTGCGTCGCTCACTCCCTCGGGCACCGGCAGCGAGTCCCACCAATCGGGCTTGGGGACGACCGGGTCGGGTTCGCAGACCGAGTCCGGCTTCGGCAGGGTCAGGTCAGACAGCGCTGCACCCTCGATGTTCGCAATGCAGGTGCTGGCCAGGAGTTGGCCGTGGCCCTCGCCCGTGAACGTGACCATGCGGGTCTTCGAGCCGAGCTCGGCGAGCATCTTGGTCGCCCAGCGAATCGGTGTCGCCGGGTCGTTGCTTCCGGCCACGAGCACGATCGGACCCTCACCGGTGTACGACATGTCGATCGGCTCGACAGGGCCGACCAACTTGTCGCACGTGTCGGCCTCAGCCGTGAGGTCGTCAGTCGTGAGGTTCTTGGCGAACCGAGGTGCCTCGGCGCGCAGCGTGGCCAACGTGGCCTCGAGGTCTGCGGGGCGACGCGAGGCGATTCCGCTCGCGCACTGGATGACGCGGTTCGACTGGAACAGTGTGTTGAAGGAGCCGTCGTCACTGCGGCCGTTGTAGGAATCCCCGAGTGCCAGAATGCCGGAGGGGTTTCCGCCCTCTGCATTGTTCAACGCCTGCGCCAACACGGGCCAGTCGGTCTGGGTGTAGAGAGCCGCTTTCGTGGCGCGCAGCATGGTGGCGCTGTTGACCTCACGGCCACCGGCGGCCGAAAGCGGGTTGTCGTCGAGTCGTTGACGCAGCGCGTCCCAGCGAGCCCCGACATCGGGCGACTTGAAGTCACACGCGGCCTCGCCCTCGCACCACGTCGACCAGTGGTTGAAGGCCCCTTCGAACCCGACCAGCTGCGTTCCCAACTGCTGCTCGTCGGTGTCGCCCTTGGGCTCGACGACCGAGTCGAGCACCATGACCCGAACCCGATCGGGGAACATCGTGGCGTACGTCGCCCCGAGGTACGTCCCGTACGAGGCGCCGAGGTACGTGATCTGCTCGTCGCCGATCGCGGCCCGAATCGCGTCCATGTCGCGGGCCGTGTTCTCGGTGGAATAGAAGCGCAGCGTGTCGCCGTACTTCTGCTTGCAGCCATCGATGAAACCGTTGTGAGCCTCGTCCTTCAAGGCCTGCTCCTGCGCATCATCGGGTGTCTCGTCGATGTAGAGGTGCTGATCCTGGAACTGGTCGGTCACGCAGTGGATGCCGCCTGAGCGATCGACACCGCGAGGGTCGAACCCGATGAGATCCAACGTCGTCACACCCAGGTTCGACGCCAGACCAGCTCCGCTGAGTGCGATGAAATCGAAGCCCGACCCACCGGGCCCTCCGGGGTTGAACAACATCGCGCCATCGCGATCACCCGACGCCGGAAGCTTGATCAATGCCATGTCGATGGTGTTGCCCGTGGGATTCCCATAGTCGAGTGGTACTTGCAAAGTCGCGCATTCCAGCGACGGGTCGTGCACCTTGGGATCGTCGCACTGCTTCCAGTCGAGCGTTTCGCTACTCGGGGGCGTGGTGTCGCCCTGCACCGTGTCGGATGGTTCGCTGGACGGCACGACTGCGCCATCGATCGGATCGGCGCGCGTCGTGTGAACTGCCGACGTCGTGCCGCATGCAGCAAGTGCCGCCGTGGCCAGCAAGGCCAGCAATCGACATCCGGACCGCATCGCTCGTCACGCTACGGCACGCGTTCGTCACCGGCACTTCACCCCGGCCGGCCGACAATGCGAATAGCCTGAAGTCCCTCACCCGCCCGGGTGGTGAAATTGGCAGACACGGGGGGCTTAAACCCCCCTCTTCTTCGGGAGGTGCGGGTTCGATCCCCGCCCCGGGCACGAGCGGAAGGCGCTGTGAGCTGGTGGTTTGTCGTTGGTGGTGTCTGTAATCGGGTCTTGGCCTGTGGGCAAGCTGCACGATTCCTGCACAGTCTGATCGCGAGGCCCTGCCGATCGCTGTTCATCTCATACTTCCGTACGGGAACGGATGAACGAATTGGTGGAACTGTCGAGGGTGATCGTTGCCGACACACCTCGTTCAAGCTTGGGCCCTCCGTAGCTCCACCGGCTGATCCGAGCGATCCGAGCTGGTTCCGATGCAATACTGACGCGGATCAGGTTTCAGCACATCTGCGCCGTAACCGGCGGTAAGTGACGCTGTCGACCGATGATCAATGCGGTGGTATGGGACTGCGCCAGACGCGGATGCGAGCTTGGCCATCTATGGCAGATTTCGCGCCCATGCAAACGGAAGAGGCGCGGGGGTGGCAGGTCAGTGGCACCACGCCGGCCGGCGCCTCGGCTCGGGCGGATCGAGGACGGATGACGACGAGGAAGCGTCCTCAGAGGGTTCGGACCCACGACGGTTCGATTCCCAAGCCAGCGCACCAGCAACCGCACCGTTGGCGACGACGTTGATCACGTGCTATGTGATGGCGTGGACGGGTGCGTCACCCCGTCCACGCGAAAGTCGTCGAGCAAAGGTCAAGCCGTCAGTTCGGCGCAGACGTCCTCGATGATGTTGCCCAAATGCCCGCTCACCGTTCCGTCCGGGTGGAAGGTCACATCGAATGGCCCAGCACTCACGGAGATCTGCGGAACACCGAGCGTTTCCGCCTGCTGCGCGGTGAACGTGAACGAATTTCGTCCCTTGGCCAGAACCTGTACGTCACCGCTCGTGAATTGGAGCAGGTGCCCCGGCCCCGAGGAGTTCACGGTGACGGATTTCCCCTCGTCCGTGGCGTAGTTGATATCGAGCGAACCGGTGACATGCCACTGGACCGTGCCGTCGGCGAGCGTGGTTTCTGTGTAGAACTCTCTGTTCACCGCTGCCGACACGTGCACGGTCGTGGCCCCGCACGCCGCGTCGTATGGTGTGAAGGGAAGGGGCTGCCACCCGGCCCCCCGGGCTGATGCGTGATCGGTGGGCAGCGCCACCACCATCGCCGCGGCGAGAACCGCCGCCCCGATGGCGAATCGTCCCTTGTCAGTACTCTTCCTCATGGCTTCTCTCCGTTTCTGGTTGGCCCGCTCGAGGTCTGGATGACGACGCAGAACTGATCAGATGCTTCGCGAGCTCTAGTCGGGTATGTCCGGGTTGATGCGGTCATCGTCGACCAAGGCGCTGAAGCTTTTCTTAAGCTCTTCCGGACCCCCGACGCGCTAGATGAATAGCTCCAAGGGATGCGCGCGGTCCGCGCGATAATCCACCACTTTAAGTGCGAGAACATCCATGATCTGCGGTGTTACACACCCGGATCTTGGAGGAAACGAATGAACGCAGACCTGGACGCCCTCGCGACTGCACTTTACGTGACCGTCGACGACATGTTGATCACCAACCCGAACCTCGTCCCGGAACGCCCCGAGATCGGGATCGCACCACGCTTGTCCGACGCCGAACTGGTCACCTTGTCAGTCATCCAAGCGCTCCTCGGGTACACCAGCGAAGCCCGCTTCATCCGCCACGCCCACAACGAACTGCGTCACCTGTTCCCCTACATCCCTGACCGTGGCGGCTACAACAAACGACTTCGT
>JAYVOI010000066.1:0-6013 GCA_043758005.1 Ilumatobacteraceae bacterium | reverse complement strand
GAGGCGGATTGGGACACAGCGCACACGACCTGGGAGACCTACGAAGGCACGATCAAGCAGAACCGGCCCGACAGCTACCTGGCGATGGAAGACGCGCTTGCGGCATTCGAGTCAGCAGCGAAGGCGGGGGATTCGGCAGCGCTGACCAAGGCCGCAGCCGACTTCGAGACTGCAGCAGCCACCTACCTCGCGGCGTTCCCGGGCTGAGTCATGCGCCGGTTGCTCGCTCTCGTCTCGGTGGGTCTGGCGTGCTGGCTGATCGCGCCATCCACGGCATCCGCTGCCGGCGGCTCCCGGAACGATGCGATCAAGTTGCTCGACCGGACCCGGGCGTCCGTCGACGAGACGCTGGCCCTGATCGAGTCCGGTGACGGCGTCCGTGCTCTCGCCGAGGCTCGCTCCGGATACCTGGCGCACTTCGAGCAGGTCGAGATTCCGTTGCGCATCGCCGACAACGACCTCACCATCGCCGCCGAGAACCAGTTCGCGACCATCCGCACGGCCATCTCCGATGGCAAGCCCGTCAGCGAGATCCGCGATCAGGTCGTGGTGCTGCGAGGAATGCTCGACGATGCCGAGCGCAAATTGACCGAAGCCGGCATCGGCGCGCCCGCACTCGTGACCGGGCAATCGTTCCTGATCCTGTTCCGTGAGGGCTTCGAGGTCGTGTTGCTCCTCGCCGTGCTCATCGGGTATCTCGAGGCGGCGCGCAGCCCGCAGTACATCAGACCGATCCTCGGCGGGGTTGCACTTGCGGCCGTGGCCACGGTGGTCACCGTGCTGATCATGCCCATGCTGTTCCGCCTGCTGCCCGTCAGCAGGGAGGTCTTGGAGGCGGTGGTCGCCCTCTTGGCGGTTGCCGTGCTCTTCTATGTCTCGTTCTGGCTGATCGCCAGGCTCGAGCAGAAGCGGTGGATGGAGTTCGTGCGGGCTCGACTGTGGAGCGCGATCAGCGTCGGCTCCACTGCATCGCTGGTCGCCGTCGGCTTCACGGCGGTCTACCGCGAGGGGTTCGAGACCGCCCTCTTCTACCAATCGCTGCTGACGTTCGGCGAAGGACTCGGGCGATACGTGCTGCTGGGCATCGGATTGGCAGTCGCTGCACTCGCCGTCGTGGCACACGTGGTCTTTGCCCTGGGACGCAAGCTGCCGGTGCGCAAGTTCATGAACACGGCGGTGGCGCTGGTGATGGCGACCTCCGTCGCCTTCCTCGGGAACGCTCTCAACACCCTCCAATCCGCCGATGTGCTGACGTACCGCCGCACCACGTTCCCCCGGCTTCCGATCTTCTTGTCGGAGGCAACCGGTGTCTGGCCGACCGTGCCGTCGCTCCTCGGCCAGGCCGCGCTCACACTGGTCTACCTCGGTGGCGCGGCGTACGCGTTCGTCGTGAAGCCGCTGCTCGCCCGACGACTCTCCCGATCAATGCGCACTGCCACCATCTGAACGTGGCTCCGATGCTGAGAGTTGGGGTCGACGTGGGCGGGACGTTCACCAAGGCCGTGGCCGTTGACCTGGCCACGTTGGAGATCGTCGCCTCGTCGGTGGTTTCGACGACACATGCGGAGCAAGGCGGAGTCGCAGCCGGCGTCGTGCAAGCCGTGGCGCAGATTGCGGCGGAGGTCGGCGCCGATCGCATCGAGCTCGTCACCCACTCGACCACACAAGCGGTGAACGCCCTGCTCGAAGGCGACGCCGGCCTGGTCGGCGTGATCGGGATGGGGCGTCGCCCGGACTTGGCCCGAGTCGAGAAGCGAACTCGGCTGAACAACGTCGAACTGTCTGCCGGCAAGCGCTTGCGAGTGCGCTACCGCTTCTTCGATGTGACCGACGGGCTACCGAGCGACGCGATTCGTGAGGCGCTCGAGGAGTTCCGCTCCGCCGGAGTTTCCGCCGTCTGCGTCGCAGAAGCCTTTTCGCCAGACGACACCACCAACGAGTCGGCGGTGTCTGCACTGGCACGCGACGCCAACCTGCCGGTGTGCGCCTCCACCGATCTCAGCGGCCTGTACGGCCTGGAGCTCCGTACGGTCACTGCGGCGCTCAACGCCTCGATCCTGCCGATCGCCGTCAGTACCGCGTCCTATGTCGACACGGGTGTCCGGGCCGCCGGCATCGCTGCCCCAGTGATGGTGATGCGCAGCGACGGTGGCGCGACGGACCTCGAGGGCTTCAGCGCCGCTCCGGTCCGCACGCTGTATTCCGGGCCGGCGGCATCGGTGGCGGGTGCGCTGCGGTACACGGGTGTGAAAGACGCGATCGTGATCGAGGTCGGTGGTACGTCGACCAACGTCGCCGCGATCCACAATGGCCATCCTGCGCTCTCGTATGTGCGCGTCGCCTCGCACGCCACCGCCTTGCGCAGTGTGGACGTTCGAGTCGTCGGCGTCGCCGGCGGCTCGATGCTTCGGGCCCGTCGCAACCGGGTGTACGGCGTCGGGCCGCGGTCGGCGCACATCGCCGGATTTGAGTATTCCTGCTATCTCGACCCCGAACTGGTGGCTGCGGCCGAGGTGGAGATCCGTCCAGCGCTGCCCGGCGACCCCGATGATTACGTGGTGCTGCGGACCTCGACCGGGATCAGCGCAGCGTTGACCACGACGTGTGCGGCCAACGCGCTTGAGTGGACGCAATCGGGCGACTACTGCTTTGCCCCCGCAGCGGCGGCGGTAGCGGCCTTTGCAACGGTTGGACGGCGATTCGGGGTCGATGGGCAGGTCATCGCCCGCCAGATGCTCGCCGCCGCCAGCGACGCAGTGTGCGAGTTGAGTCTGACGGTCGCCAAGTCATCGAAGCTGACGGACCCGTCGATCGTGGGCGTCGGCGGTGGGGCGGGAGCGCTGACGCGCCATGTCGCCGCCCGGCTGGGATGGCCGATCGTCATTCCGGAGCACGCTGAAGTGATCTCGTCGATCGGCGACGCCCTGTCGTTGATCCGCGCCGAACGAGAGCGCACCGTTCCGCAACTCGATGCCACCACGCTGAACGCGATGATGGCCGAGGTCGAGGCCGAAGTGATCGCCGCCGGCGCCAGCCCAGCCAGCATCGAGGTGCGCGTCGAAGAGGTCGCCGAGCGCTCGACGGTGCGGGCGATCGCGACGGGCGCCGTCGGCCTGTCCGCCGGCGCATTGCCCGGCCGCCACGAGCTCTCACTCGACGCGATCACCGCCGATGCGGCGGGTGCTTCCGTGCAGGCGATCGGCGCGTATTTCGTCGTCGACGCAGAGAAGGCCATCATCGTGCGCGATCGCTATGGCGAGGATGTGATCGCAATCGACGGGGAGCGGGCCGTAGCCGGATCGCTCGTCGAGACGATCGATCGCCTCACCCGATACCGCGGGCCGGTCACGCTGCGGCCGACCGTCTGGATCATCGACGGAAGCAGGTTGATCGAGTTATCCGCCGGTGCGAACATGGCGGCCTACGCCGGACGCGACGATGTGACATATCTGGTAGGAAGGCAGCGGTCATGACCCTGTACATCTCGGCGGCTCGACGGCAGCGGCGCACGATCGCCTGGGCGGTCGGCGTCGGTCTGTTGACCTTTGTGGTCGGCCTGTTGTTCGGCCGTCAACAGATCCCGTCGATCAGCGACCGCGTCTCGTCGGTGCAGGCTGCGGCCGGCGAGATCGCCACCGGTATCGAACGCCTCGACATCGAGTACGAGCAGGCACTCGTGGCCAGCGGGACCGACACGGTGACAGCGGGTGTCGTGGCACCACTCGACGAACTGCGCGCCCGGCTCCAGCGAACGATGGACGATGCTCCGTGGCTTGCCGCGTCACAGCGCCAGGCGCTGCTGGATTCCATGGCCGAACTTCGTTCGGGCGCAGTCGACGGCATCTCGCTCGACGACTTCCGCACGAGGGCCGACGCCACCGGTCAACTGGTTCGCACGGCCTTCGGCACGACATAGCCGGATCATCCGCGGAATCGATGTGCGGTTTCGCTCGGGTGAGCTGGCAACATGGTCGGCGTATGGATCTGCTTGCCGAACTCGATGCCCGCGGGCTCATTCACGACACCACCGATCGCGACGCGCTTGCCGCGCGCATGGCGCAGGGCAACATCGGGGTGTACATCGGGTTCGATCCGACGGCCGACTCGTTGCATGCCGGCCACCTTGTCGGCCAACTGTTCATGCGCCGCTTCCAGCTGGCCGGGCACCGGCCCTTTCCGTTGGCGGGCGGCGCGACGGGCATGGTCGGAGACCCTGGCGGTCGCAGTGAGGAGCGCAACCTTCTCGACAATGACACGCTGCGCTACAACGTGGAGCGCATCAAGGCCCAGTTGACCAGGCTGCTCGACTTCGAACCCGGCCCGTACCAGGCCACCCTGGTCAACAATGCCGACTGGACGCACCCGATCACGATGCTCGAGTTCCTGCGCGACGTGGGCAAGCACTTCACCGTCAACCAGATGATGGCCAAGGATTCGGTGCGGTCCCGCATCGAGAGCGAGCACGGGATCTCCTACACCGAGTTCAGCTACATGTTGCTGCAGGCCAACGACTTCCGGCATCTGTACGAGCACCACGATGTCGAACTGCAGGCCGGCGCATCGGATCAATGGGGCAACATCGTCGCCGGGGTCGAGCTGATCCGACGCAAGCTCAGCGCACCTGCGCACGCGATGACGCACCCGCTGATGACGAAGGGTGATGGCACGAAGTTCGGCAAGTCGGTCGGAGGCGCCGTCTGGCTCGACCCGACCCGGACCTCGCCGTACCAGTTTCGCCAGTTCTGGGTGCAGTGTGACGACGAGATGGTCGGAACGTACGTCAAGATGCTGTCGATGCGGCCCCTCGGCGAGATCGACGAGCTGCTGACCCAGCAGGGCGCCGCACCCGACAAGCGCATCGCCCAGCGGGCACTCGCCGATGAGATGACCGCGCTGGTGCACGGCCACGAGGCCGCTGCCGCCGCCCGTGACGCCGCCGACGTGTTGTTCGGTGCAGATCCGTCCGGCGCATCACAGGCTGCACTGGAGACCGTCGCGGCCGAGGTACCGCGCGTTCAGCTGCCCAACGAGCTCGATGGGGTCCGTGTGCACGAAATGCTCGTCCAGGCCGGCGTTGCCAAGTCGAACAGCGAGGTCACCCGCCTGCTCGGCCAGGGCGCCGTCCGTGCCGGAAATCGGGTCTTGGCTGCGGATGGCCTTCTCAGCGCATCGGACCTGCTCAGAGGGCAATTCCTGTTGCTTCGCAAGGGAAAGCGCGATTTCGTCATCGGAAAATCTTTGACGGAAGGTTGACGCTTCCGTCCCTGCTAGATAGTGTTGCTACTCGCCTCGCACGGCCGTTCCGGTGTGCGAGGCCAGGCACCAACAGAGGGTTTCGGCTCCTGCGTGCCGCGCTACGACATCGTACGTGTACCTTGTCTCGGCTCCTTGAAAACGGAAGAGAAGACTGAACGCCAATGCGGGCAGCGATGGAACCGACCCCGATCTTCGGATTGAGGCCGGGTCTAGACGCTGTCTTGTCAATTCAAAAGTCGCCCGGGTCCCAACCCGGAGCGCAAATCAAAAAAGTCAGATGAGTGCTACCAACACACGTTTTTCCCGTGTGATGCACTCAGCTCAAAGCAGATCGCGTCGAACAAGATTCTGGGGGAGTTACATCCCTCGGTGGATGGTTTGGCCCGGTTTTTGTTGGAGAGTTTGATCCTGGCTCAGGACGAACGCTGGCGGCGTGCTTAACACATGCAAGTCGAACGAGATTCAGTCAGTAGCAATACTGACGAAAATCTAGTGGCGAACGGGTGCGTAACACGTGAGGAACTTGTCCCGGTCTCTGGGATAACAGTTGGAAACGACTGCTAATACCGGATGACGTCGGAACTTCGCATGGAGTACTGACGAAAGGGTTACTGGATCGGGAGAGCCTCGCGGCCTATCAGCTTGTTGGTGGGGTAATGGCCTACCAAGGCATCGACGGGTAGCTGGTCTGAGAGGATGATCAGCCACACTGGGACTGAGACACGGCCCAGACTCCTACGGGAGGCAGCAGTGGGGA
>JAYVOI010000065.1:0-13789 GCA_043758005.1 Ilumatobacteraceae bacterium | reverse complement strand
GGGTCGCGCGTCTCGGGGATCGCCCGGTGCGCGCAAGCGATCGCGATTGCGGCGACCGGCAGGTTGATCAGGAACGCCCAACGCCAACCTGGTCCGTCGACGAGACCGCCGCCCACGAACGGGCCGATCGCTCCGGCCACACCGCCGAGTCCCGACCACGCCCCGACAGCGGCAGCGCGATCCGACTCGCGAAAGCTGGCCTGCAGGATCGCCAGACTTCCCGGTGTCAGCAGCGCGCCACCCACACCTTGAAGCACGCGGGCGATCACGAGCACCTCGATGTTCGGCGCCGCGCCGCCCAACAACGACGCTGCGGCAAACCAGACCGTGCCGATCACGAAGATCTTCCTCCGTCCGAAGCGGTCTCCGAGCGCTCCGCCCAACAGGATCAGTGAGGCGAGTGCCACGAGATAGCCGGTCAAGACCCACTGCAGTGCGCTGATGCCGGCGTGGAACTCCTCACCGATGTGTGGCAAGGCAACGTTGACCACGGTCGCGTCGAGGCTGGCCATCGCACTGGCGGCAACCGTTGCCACCAAGGCGACCCGTCCGCGCACCGAATGAAGCGCCAGCCCCTCGTCCGCTGGTGGGATGGGTGAGCTCAGGTCGCGGCGAGTCCGGCTTGGTGAGATGGATGGAGTATAAATCAGCACTCCATCTCGCGTCGGCCGAGCGCCGCGACCCGCAAGCTCGAACTGTGTCGCTCCCAGGTCGCTCAGCGACCTCCCAGCGACAAAGCTCAGGCGAAGCGCGCCAGAGCTGCCGTGGTGACAAAGAGTTGGTGGTTCGCATCCGCACCCCAACGGCGAGCCTCGTTCATGCAGCCCAATTCAGCCTGCCTCTGTGGGCATTGGTGTTGGCACTGAGCGTCAATCGTCTCCACATCCCGGGCTTGTTGATCGTCGTGGTGGCCGTCACTGCATCGTTGTGTCTGCGCGGCGGCGCGGCAGTGTTGGTGCTCGGCGCTGAGCAGATCGTGGTACGAAATCTGTGGCGAACACATCGAATCGCCGTCGCTGACATCAAGACGTTCGCACCGTCGCGTTGTGTGATGATCTTCATGTTGCTCAGTCGCATCGATCCATCGCGGTTCATGCAGTGCATCGAGGTCCGGACCAGGAACGGACGAACCGTGCGATGCGACGCAACGATCATCGGTGACGAGGTCGTCTGGCGGGCTGACCACATCCGCATACAGATCTCGGCGCGAAGCCACCACGTCAACGTTCCGATCGACTCCAACCGGCAGCGGTCGACTTGACCTTCGATCAATGTGCCGATTGCGTGTGTGCGTTGACGCGCCGTCTCGCTCGACCCTTGTCGCTCCGAGGTCGCTCAGCGACCTGTCAGCGACAAAGTTCGGCCGAAGGCGACTGGACTGCCGTACTCAGCCGGCGCTGAGTTCGGCTTGGTGTCGGGCGACCATCTCCTCGACGGCTTTCATGTTGCGGTCGGCCAGCTCCGGTCGGGTCTCGACGGCGCGGGCCTTGGCGTTCAGCGTGCTGTAGCCCTGGCCTTGGAACTCGGGCATCACCCGCTGGGCGATCAGTTCGTAGCTGCGGTGCGTCGCCACCGGGTTGGCCCACTCGTGGGCCAATTGCATGTAGCACCCGAAGCCTCCGGACTGCTTGGTGAGGCGATCGATCTGCTCGCAGGCCATGTCGGCGGTGCCGATGGAGCCGAGGCCGCTCTCGTTGACGAAGTCGATCATCTCGCGCACGTTGTCGCCGCCGACCGCCATCTGCGGGAATGCGGCGACCTTCTGGAAGTAGTTGAACCACTGTTGGATCCCGAACTCGACGTTCTTGTACGCCTGCTCCTTGGTCTCGGCGATGTGCATCATGCCGACGAGGCGCCACTGGTTGCGATCGGCGACGGTGTTGTACTTGGCGGCTCGTTCCTCCATCACATCCCAGTGCAGGCCGAGCAGATCGAACCCGTCCGACTGTGTCGCGCCGATCGACAGCAGACCGACGCCGTAGCGGCCGGCGAGGCGCGGGCCCGACGGCGAGGCGACCGCCGGCACGGCGATGTCGAACAACGGATTGGAATACGGGCGCAAATGCAGCCGGGCGTCGATCAGGTTCCACGCCTTGGTCTGACTGCTGACCGGCTCGTCGCTGGTGAGCAACCGCATGATGACGTCGAGGCCTTCCTCGAGCAGTGGGCGGGTCTCGGTCGGGTCGAGGCCCAGCATGATCGCATCGGTGGGCAGTGACCCCGGGCCGACGCCGAGCATGAACCGACCGCGGGTCAGGTGATCGAGCAGCACCGCACGCTCGGCCACCATGTACGGGTTGTGGTAGGCGACGCTGATCACACCGGTGCCGAGCTTGATGTGCCTCGTGCGCTCGGCAGCGGTGGCGATGAAGATCTCCGGGCTGGCGATGATCTCACTGCCGGCGGAGTGATGCTCGCCGATCCACGCCTCGTCGTAGCCGAGGCGATCGAGGTGAGCGATCAGGTCGAGGTCGCGCTCGAGGGCCAGGGTCGGGTTCTCGCCCGCCGGGTGAAATGGCGCCATGAAGATTCCGAAACGCAAACGATCCGACATGATGTTCTCCCTGTTTGGTGAGGCGATTCAGTGCCCGAACGTAGCGCCAGCGCGCGACCGCAACGTCAGCGAGCTACCGGGCAGCAGCGCGATTGGCACTGGCACCATTGGGCGACGTTGCCGCCTTCACGACCTTGGCGACGAGGTTGTTGGGCAGGATCTCGTCATGGTCATGGGTGGCCTCGAACCGTCCCCTGCCGGCGGTCAGCGAGCGGAGATCGAGCGCGTAGCGAATGATCTCGGCGGTGGGCACCAGCGCCGACACCTCTTGCTCACCGTGCTCTCCGGCCGATGTGCCGACCACACGGCCGCGTCGCGTCGTGAGATCCGCGAGCACATCGCCCTGATACGACGACGGGATGGTCACCTTCAGCATCGAGATCGGCTCCAGCACGACGGCGCCGGCGCGGCCGAGGGCCTCCTTGAACCCGCTGGCCGCGGCGTTCTTGAACGCCATGTCTGAGGAATCGACGCTGTGGTACTTGCCGTCGTAGCACTCGACGCGTACGTCGACCACCGGGAAGCCGTGGGCGCCGCCGGTCGTCATCGCCTCCTCGATGCCCTTCTGCACGGCGGCCATGTAGTTGCGAGGGATCGCGCCGCCGACGACCGAGTCGACGAACTCGAACCCCGCACCCCGATCCAACGGGCTGACCCGCAGGTTGGCGACCGCGTACTGCCCGTGCCCGCCCGATTGCTTCTTGACCTTGCCCTCTGCGTCGCCGGTGCCGACCACCGTCTCGCGATACGGAACTCGGATGTCTTCGGTCTCGACGTGCACACCGAACTTTCGTGCCAGCCGTTCGAGAGCGACGGCGAGATGCGTATCGCCGGCACCGCTGAGCACGGTCTGATGGGCATGGTTGCGGTCGACGCGAAGACCCGGATCCTCGGCAACCAGCCGCTGCAATGCGCCGGACAACTTGTCGTCGTCGGTCTGTGTCAGCGGCTTCAGGGCGAGCCCGAAGACCGGCGCGGCGGGTTGCTGGCCGACGACCCTGACCGGCATGTTCCGCGGAGCGAGCGTGGTGCCGGTCGAGGTGTTGCCGAGCTTGGCGACGGCCACGATGTCGCCGGCGACAGCTCGAATGCAGGGCAACTGCTCTTTGCCGCGCATGTGGAACAGACCGTGCAGCCGCTCCTCGACAGCGGAGGTGCTGGCGATCAGCCGGTCATCGGGCGAAATGGTGCCGGACACCACTTTGCACAGCGAGACCTGGCCGACGAACTGATCGGCCATCGTCTTGAAGACGTAGGCCAACGATTGACCGTCGGAATCCGCGGGAACCTGGACCTCTTCGGTGCCGGCCGTGACCGTCATCGGTCGATCCGTCGGCGCGGGCCCGATCTCGCAGATGAAGTCGGCCAGGCGGTCGATGCCGACACCGGTGAGTGCCGAGCCGACCAGCACCGGGAACTCCAGGCAGTCGAGCACCTCATGCGCAAGCGTGCGTTCCAACTCGGCAGCCGTCGGCACGTCGCCAGACAGGTAACGCTCGAGTTGGTCGTCGTCGCCGGAGACGATCTCCTCGACCAGTTCGTCGTGAACGCGGTGCTCTTCGTCGACGATGTCGCTCGGCAACGGAGCGCTGTGATGCTGGCCGTCGGGGTCGTACTCGAACGCCTGATCCGACAACACGTCGGCCACGCCGTGCAACGCATCTTCCTCGCCCAGCGGCAGTTCGAGTGGTACGAATCCGTGACCCCACTTCGATTGCAACGCGGCGAGCACGTTGTGGAAGTTGGCCCGCTGCTTGTCGTCCTTGTTGACGAACACGAGTCGCGGGATCTTGGCGTTGACGCACCGCTCCCACGCCAGCTCGGTGCCGACCTCGATGCCGTCGACGGCGCTGACGACGAGGATCGCCAGATCGGCAACGCTGAGCGCCGCCATCTCCTCACCGACGAAGTCGGCGTACCCAGGCGCGTCGAGGAGGTTGACCTTGTACGACTCGCCGTCGGATGCCTTCCATTCGAACGGAGCGATGCCGAGCGACAGCGACATACCCCGCTTGACCTCTTCGGGATCGGAGCCGGTGACCGTGCTGCCGTCTTCGACCCTGCCGACCCGGGTGGTCACACCTGCTCGGTGCAGCAGAGCCTCGACCAAGGTGGTCTTGCCGCAGCCACTGTGGCCGACCAGCACCACGTTCCGGATGCGCTGTGTTGGTATGACGTCCACCGACTCGACCCCCATGCTCAGTTCTGGCCGTGATCAACTTCTCGGCAGTGCTCGAATTCCTAGCCGTGCCCGGACTTTACCCACGCGTGGGGAAGGTCGTGTAAACGGCTTGTGCACGTAGGAACGAGCGGTGCCGGTGCCCGGTCAGGGCTGGCGTGTCGAGTAGCTCGATGGCGAGGGCCGCAGGCCCGGGAACTGGCCGAGGCGCTCGAGGGCAGCGACGGTGCTGCGCATCGCATCGGCCGGCACGGGGTGGCTGATGAGGTAGCCCTGCGCCTTGGTGCAACCGAGATCGCTGAGCACCTGCAACTGGTGCACGCTCTCGACGCCCTCGGCGACCATGTCGAGGCCGAGCGAGCGGCCCATCGCCACGATCGTGCGGACCAACGAACGGTCGTTGGGGTTGTCCGCGACACCGTGCACGAACGCCCGGTCGATCTTGATGCGCTGCAGCGGGAACTTCTGCAACAGCGACAACGAGCTGTACCCCGTGCCGAAGTCGTCGAGGGCGATGCGCACACCGAGCGAGCGGACCCGGCGAAGCGTCGCCAGGGCGAGCTCCGGCTCGGCGATCATCACACTCTCGGTGACCTCGAGCCACAACAGCTGAGGCGAGACGCCGGAGCGGGTGAGCGCCTCGTTGACGATCGACGGGAAGTTGGGATCGCTCAACTGCCGCGGCGACACGTTGACCGACATCGTCGCCGATTCGCTGCAGACGCCATCGTCGATCCAGTGCCGCAGCTGGGTCAATGCCTCGAGCAGCGCCCACGCGCCGATCGGCACGATGGTGCCGGTGTCTTCGGCGATGGGGATGAACTCGGCGGGCGACACCATCGTGCCGTCGGCCTGCTGCCAACGCATGAGCGCCTCGAACCCGACGACATCGCCGGACTCGAGATCGAGGATCGGCTGGTGGAACAGGCGCAGTTCGCGCCGGTCGAGGGCCCGGTACAACGCCGTCTCGACCGACAGCCGGTGGGCGACCCGCTCGTGCATCGATTCGTCGTAGACGGCCAGGCAGTTGCGACCCGCATCCTTGGCTCGGTACATCGCCGTGTCGGCGTGGCGCAGCAGGTCTTCGGCCGATGAGCTGGAGCTGGGGCTCAGCGAGGCGACGCCGATGCTGGCGGTCACGAACACGTCGCCGGCGCTGATGGGCAGCGGCTCGCGGAAGATGGACAACAGCCGTTCCGCCAATGCCAGCGACGACCCGGGGGAGCGCGTGGATGGATCCAGCACCACGTACTCGTCTCCCGACAGCCGGGCGACGGTCGAGTGCTCGGGCGCCGCTTTGCTGAGGCGGATGGCCACCATCTTCAACACCTCGTCGCCGGCGGCGTGGCCGAGGCTGTCGTTGATGTTCTTGAACCGGTCGAGGTCCACGAAGTACAGCGTTGGATGACTGTCGGACTGCCATGCCATCCGCAGGCAGTCGTTGATCCGCTCGAGCAGCAGTGTGCGGTTCGGTAGGTGCGTGAGGGCGTCGGTCTGCGCGCTCAGCCGCAGGTCGGCTTGGGTGCGACCGTTGGCGCGCACCGCTTGCGTCACACGCAGCGTGACGGCGCCGGCAAGAACCAGCGCCGACACCATCCGGACGGCCCCATCGGTTCGATCTGCCGGGCCGGTCGCGGCGAGGGCGATGATCGGGATGATCAGCGACGACGTCGTGAGGATCAAACGACCGAACAGGCGGTTGTTCATCGGCTCGTCGGCCGAGCGCTTCAGCAGGACGACCGTCGGATGGATGAAGGCGCCGGCGGCAGTGGAGTACGCAGCGACGTACAACGCCATGGCGATACGGATGACCCCGTCGCCGAGGTGGCCGGCCGCATTCATGCCCCACAGCACGTCGCCTGCCAGGTTGAACAACATCGCCACGGTGACCAGCCACACCGAGGGCTGACGACTGCCGGAGCCGGAGAACAGCAGCAGCACGAGCAGGAAGAGCACGACGGTGCCCGCGGGCTGGTAGGCGCCGGCCAGTATCGAGGAAACCAACGACCCACCGCGATGGCGCAACGCCGGCTCGACCAGCGCCACCCAGCTGATCAGCCAGCTTCCCATCCCGACGATCAGTGCGTCTCCGAGGACGGACCGGAGGCTGGCTGACGCCCGGCCGCTGAGCATGTTGAGCAGGGCGAGAATGATGCACAGCGAGCCGCACAGCGCCAACAGATCGGAGGCGCGGGTGAAGCCACCGCTGTCGCCGAGGCTGTCGACGATCTGTGACGCCGCGAAGAACGCACCGATCGCGCTGACCGCGGCGATGAACCGGCGGTTGACGCGCTGCACGCGGGCCGCGACGAACGTGGCAACGACCAGCGTGAGCGAGGCGGTGAGGTACGCGGCGGTGCCCAACCAAGCCACGGGCAGCACAATGACGGCCAATGCCAATGTGTAACCCAGTCCAATCGCCCACCAAGTAAGGGGGGCAAGCGCCCGCTTCAATACGCCTCCCGTTGCCCGTCTGCCACTCGGACAGCGTGCATCCACACCCCGTCCGAAGCGTCTCGTTAGGCTACCTGAAAGGCCCGATTTGCACAAGGGGTGGTTTTCCCCGCGCGAACAGTCACCGGAAAGGTAGGAGATTCCCGAATGTTCGTGACACGACACAACACGGTCGTCGAACGCGGGCTGCTCGAGCGGTTGTGGGACTTGTACGAACTGGCATACCGCCGGACGGCCGAGGAGTCGGCCAGTCGGGAGATGCTCTTCCGTTCCGAGTTCGACGACGCCGTTGCCGACCCGACCAACCGGCTGTGGGTGCTGTGGGCTGACGACGAGCCCGTGGCCATGGTCCTGATCGCGACCGACATCGGCTCGACTCGGTACCTCAGCCGGCCGTACTTCGAGCGGCACTTCACCGATCATTCTCGTCGTGGAGCGGTGCATTACATCCTGTTCGTGGTCGTGCACCCGCGCTACGCAGCCAAGGGTGCCCTGACCCGGATGGCCCGCGACGTGCTGGGCACCGAGGCAGCCGAGGGCGTGTTGCTGGTGTTCGATTCGCCGGAGATCAATCAACCACGTGACGACGGTGGCGTGGCGTTGATGATGGAACGGCTGGCCAACATGGTCGTCAGTGGTGCACCGCTGGTTCCCCTTGACGTCTCGCGCTACTTCTGCATCGACTTTGCGGCGACGTCGGCCTACATCGAGGCGCCGCAGACGGAAGCGGAACCGGCCAAGGTCGAGCGCGTCGCCGGAATACCTGTCCGGCGATAGCAATCACTGTCGCCAGAACTTCCTGCAATTCGCTACCGTATGGGCAAATGAGTCCCATCTCGGGCCGACCCTGCCCATGACCTCGCTGACCACATGACCTCGATCACTCCATGACGTCGCTGGCAGGGGTGTACAGCGTGATCGTTCCGGGTCCGCATCTGATGCCCGCGCTGCTGGGTCAGCGCGATGTCAATCTGCGGGCGATCGAGCAGGCCTTCCCCGCGGCGACGATCGTCGTCCGCGGCAACGAGATCACCATCGACGGTCCACAGGCCGAATTGGTCTGTCGGCTGTTCGAAGAACTGATCGTGGTGCTGCAGGGTGGCCAGCACCTCGAAGAGGGCATGTTGCGTCGCTCGATCGCGATGGTGCACGACAACGAGCGGCCGAGCGCGGTGCTGACCGACGACATCATGCGCAGCGCGAAGGGCAAGCCGGTACGCCCCAAGTCTGCGGGCCAGAAGCGCTACATCGACGCGATCCGCACCAACGTGATCACCTTCGGGCTCGGCCCGGCGGGCACCGGCAAGAGTTGGCTCGCCGTCGCCATGGCCGTGCAGGCGCTGCAGACCAAGCAGGTGCAACGAATCATCCTCACACGGCCCGCGGTGGAAGCCGGGGAACGCCTGGGCTTCCTTCCCGGCGATCTCATGGCCAAGATCGATCCGTACCTGCGCCCGTTGTACGACGCCCTCTACGACATGGTGGAGCCAGAGGGCGCGCAGCGCTTGCTCGAGCGCCAAGCCGTCGAGGTCGCGCCGTTGGCGTTCATGCGTGGCCGTACCCTCAACAGCAGCTTCATCATCCTCGACGAAGCGCAGAACGCGACACCCGAGCAGATGAAGATGTTCCTGACCCGGATCGGCTTCGGCTCGAAGGTCGTCGTCACCGGGGACACCACCCAGGTCGACGTCCCCGACGGTCGCAGCGGCCTGCTCGGGCTCGAGCACACCCTGGCCGGAATCGAAGGGCTGGCGTTTGTTCGCCTGGGAACCGGCGATGTGGTGCGACATCGCATCGTGGCCGACATCGTCGCCGCCTACGGTCGTGCCGACGAGCGCAAGGCCGCCGGCAAATGAGCGACGACGGCCGACCGCGTCTGGCGCGGCAGCAGCGCGTCGGAGGAGACGGCGTTCCCGAGGTCTTCTGCGCGGACGAACAGAACGACATCCGCGTCAACCTGGAGCGATGGCAGCAACTTGCCCTCGACGTGTTGCTCGCCGAAGGCGTGCGCGGCCTCGCCGAGTTGGCGGTCCTGTTCGTCAGCGAGCGGGAGATGGCCGAGCTCAACGACAGCTACATGGGCAAGCCGGGACCGACTGACGTTTTGGCGTTCCCGATCGACGCGGCCGAGGCCGAGATCGTGCAGCACGGGCAGCCGCCGAGCCGCGGTCCCGATCGAGCACCGCCCGACCCGGCCGACATGCCGCTCTTGCTCGGCGATGTGGTGATCTGTCCCGCCGTCGCGGCGCGCCAGGCGCCCGACCACGCCGGCACGGTCGACGACGAGATGGCATTGCTCGTCGTGCACGGTGTGTTGCACGTGCTCGGTCACGATCACGCAGATGATGCCGAGCGGTTGATCATGCAGGCCCGTGAACGGGAACTGTTGGAGCAGTACCTGTGGCACGGCCCGGCGCCCACCACCTTTCGTCAGGAGCACGTCATCTCGTGATCGCATTCAACAACGTCGACTTGTTGATGCTCGTCACGATATTCCTCCTGCTGCTCGTGCTGATCTTCACCTCGGTCGCCGAGATGGGCCTGTCACGCATCACCAAGCCGAAGGCCGCATCGTTGGCAGACCAGGGTTTGAAGTCGGGCAAGGCGCTGAAGAAGTTGGTCAGCGCCCCAGAACGCTGGGTCAACCCGCTGCTCTTGACGATCAACATCTGCGCGACGGTGCAGGCAACGCTCACCGGCATCTTGTCCGACCGGCTGTGGGGCACCTACGGAATCATCGCCGGCGTCGCCTTGAACGTGCTGGTGTTCTTCGTGCTCGCCGAAGCGGTTCCCAAGACCTACGCGGTGCTGTACCCGCAGAAGGCCGCGCTCGCCACCGCCAGGCCGGTCGCCGCGCTGGTCGCCTTTCCACCGCTGCGACTGGTGTCGCGATGGTTGATCTCGCTGACCAACGTCATCGTGCGCGGCAAGGGCTTGCAGCAGGGGCCGTTCGTGACCGAATCGGAGCTGCTCGGGATCGTCGAGACCGCGGCCGACGACGGGATCGTGGAGCACGAGGAACGCGAGTTGATCGAGAGCATCATCGAGTTCGGCGACACCGTGGCACGCGAGGTGATGGTGCCGCGACCCGACATCGTCACGCTCGAGGATTCGTCGACCGTCACCGCGGCGCTCGACCTGGCCATCTCCCACGGGTTCAGTCGGCTACCAGTTCTGCGAAGTGACGCCGACGACGACGACGATGTGGTCGGCTTGGCCTACACCAAGGATCTGATGCGTGCCGAACGCACCGGACAGGGCGACCACCTGCTCGCCGAGTTCGTTCGCCCGGCGCGGTTCATCCCGGAGAACAAGCCGGTCAACCGGCTGATGCGCGAGATGCAGGCCGACAAGTTCCACCTGGCTCTGGTGGCCGACGAATACGGGGCACTGGCCGGCTTGATCACACTCGAGGATTGCCTCGAAGAGTTGGTGGGTGAGATCGTCGACGAGCACGACGAAGAAGACACCGAGGTTCAGCCACTGCCCGACGGCAACTACTCCGTCGACGGCGGAATGAGCATCTCCGATCTCAACGATCTGCTCGACCTCGGGTTGCCCGACGACCATTGGGAGACCGTCGCCGGGTTCATCTTCGGCACACTCGAACATGTCCCCGTTGCCGGCGAGTGCGTGGTGCAAGAGGGTTGGCGGTTCACCGTGACCGAGGTCGAGGGGCGCCGCATCCGTCGGGTCAGGGTCAGCCTCGAATCCGATGTTGACGTCTCGTCGGCGGACGCCGACACCCGTTAGCTTCCCGACATGAAGATTTCGCTGGAAGGCAAGGTTGCGCTGGTGACAGGCGCTTCAAAGGGGATCGGTCGGGCGATCGCCGGTTCGTTGGCCGAGGCCGGTGCCAAGGTGATGCTCAGCTCGCGCAAGCAGGATCAGCTGGAGATTGCCGCCGCCGAGATCGCCGCATCGGGCGCGCCAGGCGAGACCGCTGTCTTTGCCGCAAATGCGGGCGACGTTGCTGCCGCACGGGCCTGCGTTGCGGCAACCATCGAACGTCTCGGCGGGCTCGACATCCTGGTCAACAACGCCGCGACCAACCCGTACTACGGCGCGACGCTCGGCGTCGACGAGGGTCGGTTCGACAAGACGTTCCAGGTCAACCTGCGCGGTCCGTTGTTCTGGTCCCAGGCGGCGTGGGAGATGGCTATGCGCGACAAGCCCGGCGTGATCATCAACATCGCCTCGGTCGGTGGGCTGCGGGCCGAAGGTGCCCTCGGCGTCTACAACCTCACCAAGGCCGCGTTGATCCACCTCACCCGCCAGCTCGGTGGCGAACTCGGCCCGACTCGGGTCGTTGGCATCGCCCCGGGGTTGGTCAAGACCGACTTTGCGTCGGTCCTGGTGGCCAACTTCGGCGACAGCCTCGCTGCATCCATGCCAATGAAGCGCCTGGGCGAGCCGCAAGACATCGCCAATCTCGCCACGTTCCTCGCATCCGACCTCGCCTCATGGATCACCGGCGAGACATACGTGATCGACGGCGGCGCCGGCGTGCGGTCAGGTGCGATGAGCTGACCGGAGCAATCACACCCCGGTGAGCTCGCGCCTTCCGCTTTGGTGGGCCTTCTTGACGACATACATCGCCGAGTCGGCGGCCGCCAGCAACGCTGCTGCGTCGTGCCCGACCACACGGGTATCGGCAACGCCGATGCTTGCCGGGCACATCACGGACTCGGTTGGGCTGATCTCGATCGGAATCGACAACGCCCGCTCCAACCGGTCGACGATGCCGGCCGACGTGTGCAGATCGAGGGCAAAGCCGACGACGAACTCATCGCCGCCCAGCCGGGCGACGATGTCGGCGCCGCGCACGATCGAGAGCAACCGCCTGGCGGTCTCGCACAACACGGTGTCGCCGGCGTCGTGGCCGTACATGTCGTTGACGTTCTTGAAACCATCGAGGTCGAGGAAGGCGACGGCGACGTGCTCGCCGTTGCGTTGTGTCCGGACCAGCTCAGCTCCGAGAAGCTCGTTGAGGAGGCGGCGGTTGGCGAGTCCTGTCAGCGGGTCGCGCAAGGCGAGGGCGGCCAGGTTCGCCTGCAGCTGACGCAGTTCGGTCACGTCCCGGCCGACGCCCTGCAGACCGCCGCGGATGGCGGTGATCTGCATCTCCCCGATCACGATCGAGCCGTTGGCATGGCGATAGTGGAAGTCGATCCGATCGGGCAGCGGCTGGCCGTTGAACGCCCGGGTGATTGCGGCGCGTCCGTCGTCGTCGATGATGTCGACCAGTCGGCCGAAGTCCTCGAGGAAGTACGACGCCGGAAATCCGAGGATCCGTTCGATCGACGGGCTGACGTAGTCGAAGTGCGGGAGTGGCTCGGTGACGAAACGCCACACCACGTCGGCGGATCGATCAGCCAATTCGCGGAACCGTGCTTCGCTCTCGGCCAGGTTCAGCTCGGCGATGTGGCGCCCGGTGACATCTCGACCGACAGCCAGGACTTCGGCCCCGTCGGGCGTCGGCAGGTACTGATCGACCCATTCCACCCACTGACCGGGTGCGTTCGGCGCCCCTCTCGGGCGAGAATCGGCGAGGTGCGGCGTGTCGTTGTTCAGCCGGGCAAGCTGAGACCGGAGACCACGGCGCTCGGATTCGGACAAGAAGTCGGTGAGGGCATGACCGATGACATCCGCTGGGCCGATGTGATGCCCTGAGGCCCACGCGGAGTTGCAGTAGACGACGGTGAGGTCGGGGAGGCGATATCGCACGACGCGCTCGGGCAGAGCGTCGAGAATGCCTCGGTAGTACTTCGCGTCCGCCATCGCAGTGTCCTTCATCTAGGCCCATGATCAGCATCGGTCGTTCGCGGTGAACAATCGAGAGGCATAGGTCCCGTGCCGAACCGACGGAGGTGCTCGGCGCGCCACCGTCTCCACGACGGTCAGCGTGTGACCAGCCCGGGTGGCACCGTCTGGCGCCCCCAGGCGATGACCCCGAGCGCGGAAGCGGCGCAGGCACCCGTCCGTGCCCGCGCCACGCCGCTCAGCTGCGGACGGCTCAACCCCACTTGAAGGGTGCGCCGACCGATGCGATCAGAGCGACCACGGTGGACACCGTCGCCGCGATTCGGATGGTCATGTGCGTGGCTGGCCTCACCACAGCCACACCACCAATGCCCACTTGAAGGGTGCGCCCACCGTCGCGATCAATGCCACCACCGTGGAGATCGTCGCCGCGGCGCGAACCGAAGTGCGCGAGATCGACCTCATACGCACCACTTCCGCGGTGCGGCGACGCTCGCGATGAGCATCACGACCGGCGTCAGCCGGAGCAGTGTGAGTCTTGCTTGACGCATGTGCGCCTCCTTGATCGGCGATCGATCCGTGTCCTGCAGGTTCGCCGTTCACTACCGCAGTACGTCGGTAGATATAGAGGTCGAACGCACGGGTGTACAGGAGGTGAACCGTCAGCCTTCCTGCAAGGCGAGGTCAAGGACACCGAGCCGAGCGTGTCGGGCTCCGTGCGGATCAATGCCAGTCTGGACGATTGCTCGATCACGACGACCGCCGAGGGTGATCCGCCATCACCAACGGCATCAATCGCGATTCGCGCTGCGGAGGCGAATGAGCCGCGCGGCCTATCG
>JAYVOI010000064.1:0-6029 GCA_043758005.1 Ilumatobacteraceae bacterium | reverse complement strand
ATTGGATCGAACCGACGGTGCTGCGACTCGAAGTCGCGCCGGAGCTCTTGCCCGAGGCGCCGTACGAGCTCGTGAGCCGGATGCGGGCATCGATCAATGTGCTCGGACCGCTGCTCGCCCGCCGCGGGCATGCTCGAGTCGCGATGCCAGGCGGCGACAACATCGGCTCCCGCAAGCTCGACATGCACTTCGCCGGGCTCGAGGCGATGGGTGTCGAGCTCGAAGTGGTGCATGGCTTCATCGAAGCTCGATGCAACGCCCTGTGCGGCGCGCGCGTGGTGCTCGACTTCCCGAGTGTCGGCGCGACCGAGATGATGCTCACCACCGCGGTGCTCGCGAAGGGAAATACGGTGATCGAGAACGCCGCGCGCGAGCCCGAGATCTGCGACCTTGGCGCCTTCTTGTCGAAGATGGGCGCGAAGGTCGCGGGCGCGGGCACGTCGACGATCGAGATCGAGGGTGTCGATTCGCTGACGCCGATCGAGCACACGATCGTCGGCGACCGGATCGAGGCGGGCACGCTGTTGATGGCCTGCGCGACCGCGGGTGGTTCGATCAGCATCCAGGGTATTCAGCTCGAGCATGTGGAACCAGTGGTACGCAAGCTCGTCGAGATGGGGATGGAGATCACGGCGACGCCAGACGGGATCGACGCGCGCACGGTGGGGCGGCTCCGCTCCACCGACGTGCAGACGCTGCCCTACCCGGGTTTCGCGACCGACTTCATGCCGTTGATGGTCGCTGTGCTCGCCACTGCGGACGGCACCGCGATCGTCACCGAGAACATCTTCGACAGCCGCTTCGCGTTCATCGATGAGCTGCGCCGGTTGGGTGCTGACGCACGGACGGAGGGGCGTCACGCGGTCGTCCGCGGCGTCGAGTGCCTCACGGGTGCACCGGTGCGGGCCCACGACGTGCGGGCCGGCGCCGCGCTGGTGCTCGCCGCACTCGGTGCCGAAGGGGAGACGACCGTGCTCGATACCCGCCATATCGACCGTGGCTATGCCGACCTCCCCGCCAAGCTGCGTGCCCTCGGCGCGGACGTCGAACGGTTCGAGGCCTAACGGGCCCCAGCCTGGGACTACCTGCGATACTGGGGGCGTTGGAGAGGAAGCGTCCACTCGACGGGAGATCGGTAGATGACCATGACTGCCAGCACCGAAGCCGACGTCCTCTCGGCGCTCGACGCCATCCGGCCGGCTCTGCAGGCTGACGGCGGCGACATCGTGTTCAAGTCGATCGACGCCGACGGTGTCGTTCACGTCGAGCTCGTGGGCGCCTGTGGCACGTGTCCGGTCTCGACGATGACCCTGAAGGCAGGGGTCGAGCGCATCATCAAGGACCGCGTGCCGGGCATCACTGCCGTCGAGGCCGACAACATGGACGACAACCTCGGGACCTGACCGATCCGCCGACCTGGTCGCCGGCGCGCTCGATGGCGATCGCGGCTCGATCGCTCGGCTGATCACCCTTGTCGAGTCGGGCGGCTCCGGCGCGCGCGATGCCGTTGCTCGTCTTTACCCACACACCGGCCGCGCGTACGCGGTCGGCATCACGGGCGCGCCCGGAGCGGGTAAGTCGACGCTCACCGATCGCGTCGTCGCCCGGCTCCGGCGTGACAATGACGAGGTCGGTGTGCTCGCGGTCGACCCGACGAGTCCGTTCACGGGCGGTGCGATCCTCGGCGATCGCGTACGCATGCAGGAGCATGCGACCGATCCTGGCGTGTTCATCAGGTCGATGGCCACGCGCGGTCACCTTGGCGGGCTCGCACTCGCGACACCGGAGGCGATCCGCGTGCTCGATGCGGCGGGTAAGCAGTGGGTGATCGTCGAGACCGTGGGCGTCGGTCAGGTGGAGGTCGAGATCGCCGCGGCGGCCGACACCACCGTCGTCGTGGTGAACCCGGGGTGGGGTGACTCGGTCCAGACCGCCAAGGCAGGTCTGCTCGAGATCGCCGACGTGCTCGTGGTCAACAAGGCCGATCGCGACGGCGTCGATATGACGGTGCGCGACCTCGCAGGGATGCTCGAGCTTTCGGGCGAGCAGCCTTGGGTGCCGCCGATCGTCGAGACCGTCGCCATCGAGAACCGCGGGATCGACGAGCTCTGGGACGCGGTCGTGTGCCACCGCGCCTTCCTCGAGGAGGGCGGGCGCCTCGTGCAGCGAAGGGTCGCTCGGTTACGCGACGAGATGCGCGCCATCGTTGTCGAGCAGCTCGCGCGCGGCGCGGCTGATATCTGCGTGGGAGTGCAGTTCGACATGCTGGTCGCTCGGGTTGCCGAGCGCTCGCTCGACCCGTATGCCGCGGTCGACGACCTGCTCGCGCTTCCTCGCTAGGACGCGCTTCGCGAAGAACCCTGCTCCTCGATGTGAGCCTTGAGGTGCGTCAGGTTGGCGCGCCACACGCGGCCAAGCACCGGCTTTGCGGCGCGCTCGCCGGCCACACCGCCCATCCACCACGGGAAGCGGAGCGCTTCTTCCCAGCAGAACCTTGTACCCGTGCGCTCGGCGGCGAGCGTGAATCGGCCGCTGCCGGTGACCGCGCCGGTGTGCTCGATGCCCATCACCGCGTTGGGCTCCCACTCGGTGACACGCAGTACGTCGTGGGTGCGGAAGGGTCCGACCTTGGTGAGGCATGTGAACTCGGCGCCGACACCCGTGTGCTGCGATGTCGAGAACTCGACCGCCACCGCGTCACGCATCCACACTGGGTGCGTCGAGATGTCTTCGATCGCGGCCCACACAACAACGGGTGACGCGTCGAACCAAGCGCACTGCTCGATCAGAATGCTCACGAACGATCCCGTAGCCGCTGAGCGGCGACTTCGGGTGCGACGGTATTGACCAGCACGCCGGTGCCCAGCTCGAATCCGGCGATCACGCCGAGACGGGGCACGACGTCGACCCACCAGTGGAAGCCGGTGCCGACCGAGCTGGCGGCCGAGTGTACGACCACGTTGTACGCGACGTTCCCCAGCGTTGTCGTGATGGCCGCAAGCACATCACGCAACACGATCGCGACCCCGAGCACCTGGCCGTCGCTGGCGTCGTCGAACCGAGCCCCGGCGCCGACGGCCGCGACGCGCGTCTCGAATCCCGATGCCGACCCGGTCGGGCACCACGCCGCGACCTCCGGCCCCATCACCACGACCTCGTCGCGCGCCATGGCGTCGGTGAGGTCATCGAGAACGAGATCAGAACCCGCGCTCGTGAACCGCTCGGTGGCAACGCTCACGGCCGGCGGTACGAAGTCGAGGGCCACGACCTGGGCGTGCGGGTGGGCAATCGACGCGCCGGCCTCCCGGCCCTGATTGATCAGGACCTGCACGTGGGCTCGCCCGGCGTTGACGTGGGCTCGCGATCGGTCGCGCATCACCCCGAGCACCTCGGCCGCCTCGTCATCCGCAAGCGCGCCGAACGGGTGATCGTGCTCGGGGGAAAGCACCACGACCTCGTGCGTGCCGGTTGCGCTCGCGAGGGCATCGGGCCCACCGACGATGGGGTAGAGGTTGGGAACGACGCGTACACGCCAACCCGGCGTGTCGGGTGCACCCACACCGGTGCGCACCACTTCGGGTGGTGTTTCGCGCTCGTGGCCGGGACAGAACGGGCAGTCGCCCGCAACGCCGGCTGACGGCGCCGACGCGGTGGTGTGGGGACGAGCCGATCGACCCGGCGCGAGCAGGACGAGCCGCCCGGTGAGCGCGTCGTGGCGAAGCTCCGGCACTCCGACGAGGCTAGGAGCAGCTGAGCGTTCCCGAAGGGACGGCACCGGGTACCCCGGTGCTGAGCGAGCGCGACCAGGAAGGAGGGCTCGCAGGGCGTCACGTAGCCTGTTCGCATGCCGACGACTCGCCTCGTGATCATCGGCGGCGGGCCGGCCGGCAACACTGCCGCGACATACGCCGCCCGCCTCGGAGCCGAGGTGACGATGGTCGAGCGCGACGTCATCGGCGGCGCGGCCCACCTGTGGGATTGCATCCCCTCCAAGACGATGATCGCCACCGGCGGAGCCATGAGCTTCTCGCGCCGGATCCATGGGATGGGTCTCGAGCAGCAAGAGGCCGAGGTCGACATCGAGGCGCTGACCGAGCGCATCGAAGGGATCAAGGCCCGGTTGCAGCAGGGCACCACTCGACTCCTGGAGAGCCAGAACGTGCAACTGCTCCATGGCACAGCGCACCTGCTCAGTGACCACGACGTGGAAGTCACCACCGCGGAGGGCACGCGAACGCTGACTGCCGATGCCGTGTTGCTCGCTACCGGCTCGCGCCCACGCATCCCCGACTGGTGCGTCACCGACGGCGAGCGGATCCTGACCACGCGCGAGTGTTATCCGCCGTCGATCTTCCCGGAGAACATCACCGTGATCGGCTCGGGCGTGACTGGCGTGGAGTTCGTGCACATGTTCAGCAGCTTCGGCGCCAAGGTCACCTTGGTCGTCAGCCGCCAGCAGGTGCTGCCGCAGAAGGATCCGGAAGTCGCCGCCGTGCTCGAAGCCGACTTCCTGCAGCGCGGCGTGCACCTGCTGAAGGGTGCACGGGCGATCTCGATCGAGCGTGAGGGCGACGAGGTCGTGGTGCGCTGCGACGACGGCAGAGTCGTCCGCAGCTCACACGCGGTCCTGGCCATCGGCTCGATCCCCAACAGCGACGGTCTCGGCCTCGACAAGGCCGAGGTCGTCGTCGACCGCGGCGGGTTCGTCACCATCAACCGCCATTGCCAGAGCAACGTGTCGCACATCTACGCGGCCGGCGACGTCAGCGGCAAGCTGCCGCTCAGCAGCGTGGCGGCGATGCAGGGCCGCAAGGTCGCCGAGCACGTGATGGGGTTGCAGAAGGTCGCCCACCGCCACCTCGACTACGACAAGGCCGCCAGTGCGATCTTCACCGAACCCGAGATCGCCGATGTCGGGCTCGCCGAAGCCGACGCGTTCGCGGTCGGCCGCAAGATCCGCGTCACCAAGGTGCCGTTCAGCGCGACGCCGAAGGCGCTCATCAACAACGATTTCCGGGGCTTCGTCAAGATCATCAGCGATCCGGCGACGGGCGTGGTGCTGGGTGGGTCGATCGTCGGGCGCCATGCAGCAGAACTGATCAGTGTCATCGCCCTCGCGGTCACCGCGAACCTGAAGGTCACCGACATCGTGGAGAGCCTGCTGGTGCATCCCGCCCTTGCCGAGGCGCTGGCAGAAGCGGCGGAGTAAGTGTTCCCGGCCGGCGACGAGGTTGCTCAACATGCGGTCCCGGCCGGTCTGACCCTGGCGCCCATCATCCGGCGGGTCGGAGGCCTGGTCATCGATCAGATCCTCGTGGCCCTGCCGGTGTTCGCCGTCGTGGTGGCCGTCGGGTTCACACCGAGTGACACGGTGACATCGAAGTCGTTGCTGGTGTTCAACATCGCCGTGACCTCGCTGGCGTTCGTGTACGAAACACTGATGATCGCCCTCGTCGGGCGAACGGTCGGCAAGATCGCCATGGGCACCCGCGTGGTCCGCCTGGTCGACGGAGGTCGCCCCGGGTGGTGGGAGGCGGTGATGCGCGCCCTGGTGCCGTTGTCGCTCGGCGCGATCCCGCGCGTCGGGGTGTTCCTCGGCGTGCTGGTGTACTCGATCGCCCTGTGGAACCCGCTACGCCAAGGCCTGCACGACAAGGCGGCGGGCACCCTGGTGGTGCGCAACGCGGCACCAGACGCGGTTGCCTGACCGAATCAGCAGGCCTGACCGAATCAGCAGGAAGGTCAGGCGATGACCACGACGACGTCGCCGGCGCCGACGGTGTCGCCCGCTTTCACCTTGATCTCCTTCACGGTGCCGGCCTTGTCGGCAGAGATCTGGTTCTCCATCTTCATCGCCTCCAGCACCACGACGGCCTGACCGACCTCGACCGCCTGGCCGATCTCGACCAGCACCTTGACGATGGTGCCCTGCATCGGCACCTCGACGTTGCCCGACCCAACAGCCGCGGCGCCACTGCCGCTCGACGATCGCGGCGCCTTGCGGGCAGCTTTCGGCGCACCGCCGATGG
>JAYVOI010000063.1:0-2535 GCA_043758005.1 Ilumatobacteraceae bacterium | reverse complement strand
CTGGTGGGTCGCCTCGTCGACAAGTCGCTCGTCATCGCCGACCACACGGCGACCGGAGTTCGCTTTCGGATGCTCCAGACGCTGGCCGATTACGCAACCGAGCAGTTGATCTCATCCGGTGAAGCAGAGCGGGTCGGCCATCGCCATGCGCGGTACTTCGCCGGCTTGCTCGCACCGGTCGAGTTCGGGCTGATGGGTCGGGAGCAACGCCGATGGATGCAGTGGCTGCGCGTGGAGTGGGCCAACATCACTACGGCGATGGACCACGCGCTAGCGGTCGACGATGCCGACACGGCGATCCGACTGGTCGCCCCGCTCGGCTGGTACTTCTTCATGATCGATGAGACAGCGGCCGGCGTCGAGTGGCTACACGCAGCGTTGGCCTGCAGTGGTCGCTCCGACCCGAGGCTGCGCTCGTTGGCCCTTGCCTCGTACGCCTTCTTGGCCTCGACCGGCCCCGACCCCGTCAACGCGGCGGTCGTCGCCGAGCGGGCGTTGGCAACGCTCGACTCGTACGACGACCCGGCGACGGAAGCGACCGTCACGGGGATGTACGTGATGTGTCAGCTCTTCCGTGGCCAGATCGAGGCATGTCGCGAGGTGTTCCCCTTGACCGAAGCGGCCGCGTTGCGTTCGGGAAACCGCTGGTCGATGGCGATGGCCACACTGGTTGGTGCCGAGGTCACCAGCCTGCTCGGCCAACCGCAGGAAGCGGAGGCCGAGATGCGCCGCGCCGCGGACGCGTTCGCCGCCCTGGGCGATCGCTTCTCGTACAGCATCTGCGTCGCCCACGCTGCCGAACTGGCCGAGATCCGCGGCGACTACGACCCGGCGATCCGCATGCTGGAGGAGAGCTTGACGCTTGCCGAAGACGTCGGCTTCTCCGTCCGTGGCCTCGCCACGAGGTCGCGGTTGGCCAACCTGGAGATCCTCCGCGGCAACCTGGCGCTCGCCGCGTCGATGCATCGGCAGGCACTCGAGTCCGGTTCCGGTCCCATCCCGCAGTGGATGCACGCGATCACGATGCTGGGGCTGGCCAACATCGCCCGGCGCCGCGACGATCCAGCCGAGGCAATGCGGTGCGTCGACGTGGCGATGGCGTTGCCCCGATCGTCGCAGACCCCGCTGATGCTCACATCGCTGCTCGTCTCCCGCGGCTACTGCGCCGATCTGGCAGGCGACGCAGCGACTGCCCTGGCCGCCCAGTACGAAGCACTCTCGGTCGCGCTCTTCGTCCGCGCGACCAGGGCCATCGCCAACGCGGTCGAGGGACTGGCCGGAGCGCTGGCGCTGCATGGCGACGCCGAGGTGGTGGCGCGTCTGCTCGGCGCGGCCGACGCCCTACGACGCCGATCGGGAGGACCGATGCCGGCTGCCGAGCGATTCGACGTGGATCGCGCCGAGCGTCGAGCCCGCGAGGCCCTGGGTGACGCCGGCTTCGACGTGGCATTCGCGGCCGGTGCTGCGGACCCCGACACGGAGATCGCCCGCTGCTGTCAGCGCCCTGTCAGCGCCTAGTCAGCGCCCCGTTTCATCCTTGCGTCACCTGCTGTCAACGTGATCCAAGGAGTGTCCATGTCCAAGATTCTGTATCGATGGGGCCGATCATCGGCCCTGCATCCATGGCGAGTGTTGTTCGCCTGGCTGGTTGTCGTGATTGCCGTGGTCGGGTTGAAGGGCTCGATTGGTGGCAACACCAGCGACGACTTCAAGATCCCTGGAACCGAATCACAGCAGGGAATCGACCTGTTGAACGACCGGTTCCCGTCGCAGGGTGGGTCGAGCGGCCAAGTCGTGTTCGCCGACCCCGACGGCGATGTCACCGACGCAATCGCCCGCGCGGCCATCGGTCGGACGTTGAGCCAGATCGCCGACGATCCCAATGTGGTGTCGGTCAGCGATCCGTTCGACTCGAATGCCAGCTCGGTCAGCGCTGACGGGCGGATCGCCTATTCGACCGTGCGCTACAGCGTCAACCCGCCGGAGAAGTCCGACGGCGAAGCGGCAAAGGCTGCTGTCGAGGCGGCTCGTGAAGCCGGCTTGCAGGCCGAGTTGTCGCGGAACATCGTCCGCACGACCGATCAGGCCGAAGGCAACGAGGGCATCGGCTTGATCGTCGCGGTGATCGTGTTGCTCGTCGCCTTCGGTTCGGTGATCGCGGCCGGCATCCCGATCGGTACCGCGCTGTTCGGCATCTTCATCGGGCTGTCGATCATCGGCATCATGGCCGGCATCACCGAGGTGCCGTCGGTGTCGCCGATGTTGGCGACGATGATCGGCCTGGGTGTCGGCATCGACTACGCCCTGTTCATCGTGGTGCGCTACCGCGCCGCCCACTTCGGGCAGGGCATGACACCCGAGGAGGCGGTCGGCGTCGCGATGGACACCGCCGGCAAGGCCGTGCTGTTCAGCGGCGTCACCGTCCTGATCTCGCTATCGGCGGTGATGCTCGTGCCGAGCCCGGCGTTCCGGTCGATGGCGCTCGGGATCATGATCGCGGTGGTCTTCATCCTCGCCGCCTCCCTGACGCTGCTG
>JAYVOI010000062.1:0-13806 GCA_043758005.1 Ilumatobacteraceae bacterium | reverse complement strand
CGCTACGGCACGTCTCGATCGGATGGCATATTTCGGGCGGACCACCCGGTGGCTCTGCTAGAACCATTGCACGTGAGTGCAGCCCAGGAACATGCCATTGTCTGGTGACAGCATCATCGTTCCCGCAGATGCCGGCCGCGCGAAGCAGGCGTTCCGGCTGATCCGTGGGCTGTTGCGGCACCACAAGCGGCTGTTTTTCACCGCCGTCGGGTGCGCAGCAGTGTTCGCAGCATGCACGGTGTTCTCCTCGGTCGTCGTGCGGCTGATCATCGACAAGGTCATCGTCCCGCGGTTCGAGGGCGGCACGGTGGCCACTCACCGAGTCGTCGCGATCCTTGGCCTGCTGATCGCCGTCGGTGTTGTGCGTGCGGTTGGTGTCGTCGGTCGACGCACGTTCGCGGGTCGCACGTCGTGGCGGGTGACCGAGTCGTTGACCGCCGAGGTCATCGACCGCGTGGTGGCCCAGCCCGTTCCCTGGCACCGTCAGCAGCGCACCGGCGACATCATCACCCGCGCCGGCGTGGATGCCGAGGCGGCCACGCACATCCTCAACCCGCTGCCGTACGCCTCGAGCGTGGTGCTGATGCTGATCCTCTCGGCCGTCTGGCTGCTGGTCACCGACGTGTGGCTGGGCATGGCTGCTGTTGCGGTGTTCCCGCTGCTGATCGGCCTCAACCTGACGTACCAACGGCGGGTCGACCGCTTCTACGACGAGGCGCAGCTCGAGCTCGGCAAGCTCAGCGAAGCGGTCCACGAAAGCTTCGATGGAGTGACCGTGGTGAAGTCATTCGGTGCAGAGAGCCGCGAGACCGAACGCCTGTCGGTGATCGCCTCCCGGTTGCGCAACGCGCGCTTCGGGGCGATCCGTCTGCGTAGCACGTTCGAAGCGCTGCTCGACGGGGTACCCACCATCGTCAACATCGTCCTGCTGGTCGCCGGGGCCTATCGCGTGCGCAGCGGTGACATGACGATCGGTGAGCTGACGAGCTTCATCTACCTGTTCACACTGCTGGTGTTCCCGCTGCGCTTGATCGGGTTCGCGTTGTCGGAGTTGCCGTACTCGATCGCTGGCTGGAACCGCATTCGCGAACTGCTCGACCAGCCACTGGTCAGCGATCCGGCACTGACCCTGCTTCGTCACGCGGACAACAGCATCGAACTGGCCGGCGTGACCTACAACCACGACGGCACACGGGATGTGCTGCGCAGTGTCGACGCCCTGATCCCGGCCGGACGAACCGTCGCCGTCGTCGGCTCCACCGGAGCCGGCAAGACCACGTTGCTGCACCTCATCGCCGGTCTCATCCCCGTCGACCACGGCTCGATCACCGTGCCGCAACAGGGGTGCGCGCTGGTGTTCCAGGAGCCCTTCTTGCTGGCGGGCTCCGTCCGCGACAACGTGACGATGGGCCGCACCCTCGACGACCAGGCGATCTGGACGGCGCTGGAATCGTCGGAGGCGAGCTTCGTCCACGAGTTCTCCGACGGTCTCGACACGATCGTCGGCGAACGCGGCGTCGGGCTCAGCGGAGGTCAACGGCAACGCATTGCCCTCGCACGCGCGCTCGTGGGTCACCCGGTCGTCCTGTTGCTCGACGACACCACGTCGTCGCTCGACCCGGCTACCGAGGCGAGGGTGCTGTCGAACCTTCGCGACACACTCGGTGACACCACTGTGGTTGCCGTCGCCTCGCGCCCCTCGACGATCGCCTTGGCCGACGACGTCTTGTACCTCGCCGACGGTCAGGTCGTCGCCCACGGCCGCCACGACCAACTCCTGGCCACCGTGCCGGAGTACAGAAGGTTGATGGAGGCCTTCGAGCACGAGCGGGCCGAGCACGCAGCCGAGGTGCAGTTGTGACCGAGCCGATCAGCCGCTGGTCCGCCGTGCAGATGATCGGCAAGGGCGTGGAGGCCGCGCCGGCCTTGCGACGTGGTATCGGCGCGACGTTCGGCTTGGCGATGGTCGGTTCCGGCGGGAGGGTCGTGGTGCCGATCCTCGTGCAGCAGGCGATCGATCGTGGCTTGAAGAAGGACCACGTCGATGTCGGCGCGATCACGGTGCTCGGCCTGATCGGGTTCTGCGTGATCATCGTCGCCACGATCGCCCAGCGAACCGCCGTCGCCCGCCTCGGCCGGCGCAGCGAAGAGGCGCTGTATGGGCTACGCGTGCGGCTGTTCGAGCACATCCACCGCCTCAGCCTCGCCGATCACAGCGAGGAGCGGAGGGGCGCGCTGGTCGCCCGGGTGACCAGTGATGTGGAGACGCTGTCGCAGTTCTTCTCGTGGGGTGCGCTGGCATGGCTGCTCGACGGCACGTTGATGGTGATGGTGGCCGGAGTGATGTTGGCGTACGACTGGGTGTTGGCACTGGTTGCCTTCGCCACCGCAGCGCCGCTGGCAATCGTGTTGCGAAACGTGCAACGACACCTGGTCACCGCGTACGACAAGGCCAGGTCGCGCAACGCGGAGGTCCTGACTGCGGTCAGCGAGGTGGTCTCGGGCTCCGAGACTCTGCACGCTTACGGCGCCGGGGCGCACTACGCCACGTTGACGAAGCAGTCCAGCCACGAGCGATCGAACGCGTTCATCCGCGCCAACGTCATCGGCGCGTTCCTGTTCCCGTCGGGTGAGGTGTTCAGCGTGCTGACCGTGGCCGCGGTTGTCAGCGTCGGCGTCATCCGCGGGCCGGGTGCCGGGCTCACGTCCGGTGCCCTGGTCGGGTTCATCTTCTTGACGTACCGGTTCCTGGAACCGATCGCCGAGTTCACCGAAGTGCTCGACCAGACGCAGACCGCCGTGGCCGGGTTGCGCCGAGTGCTCGGTGTGCTCGACAATCCGATCGGTCCTCCCGAGCCGTTGCACCCGGTCACGCTGCCGAAGGGTGTCCTCGGCGTGAGCATCGAAAACGTCACGTTCGCCTATCGCAGCAGGGGCGACGACGAGGAGCCGCCGGTGCTCATCGATGTCAATGCGCACATCCCTGCCGGTCAACAGGTCGCCGTGGTCGGTGAGACGGGTTCGGGCAAGACCACCCTCGGTCGTCTGATCGCCCGATTCGCCGACCCGACCATCGGCACCGTGCGTCTCGGTGGTGTGCCGTTGACGGCCGTGGCCAACGACGAGTTGCGCATGCGGCTGGTCGTCGTGCCTCAAGAGCCGTTCCTGTTCGACGGCACGATCGCCGTCAACCTGGGCTTTGCCCGGCCGATGCTGAGTGTGCCCGACCTCGAGCAGGCGATCCTCGAGCTCGACCTCAGCGACTGGTTGGAGACACTGCCCGACGGGCTGTTCACCCAGGTCGGCCAGCGCGGTGACCAACTCTCTGCGGGCGAACGTCAGTTGGTGGCGTTGGTGAGGGCGTCGCTGGTCGGTCCCGACGTGTTGGTGCTCGACGAGGCGACGTCATCGGTCGACGCCCTCACGGAGGTGCGCATCGGGCGAGCCCTCGACAAGTTGGCGGCCGGCCGCACGACCATCGCGATCGCCCACCGCCTGTCCACTGCGGCGCGTGCAGACCGGGTGTTGGTGCTCGAGCACGGCCGCTTGGTCGAAGATGGCTCGCACGCCGAGCTGCTGGCTGCCGGCGGGGCCTACTCGCGCATGTTCGAGGCATGGATCGCGGCCACCGCCTCGACGCAATGAGTGGAGTGTTTCACGCCCGGCAGGGTGCCCCGAAACACTCCACACGCGTCCTGTGGAGTGTTTCACGCCCACCTGGGTGCCTTGAAACACTCCACAGGTTCGGCGGTCAGTTCTGCACGTCGATGTCGAACGGCAGTGGCCCGTACACCTTGCTGACCTTGCAGGTGACCGATGTGCCGCCGATGTCGACCGTCGACGTCCATGGTGCGGTCGCGCCCGCCGCGACGTGGAGGACGGGCACGGTGTCGATCTGCGTGTCGTCGCCGGTGTCGAAGTCGACCTCGATGCGGTAGTCGCGTTGGTGGTCGTCGAGGTTGCGGATGGTGCCGTGCAGGGTCGCCGTGCCGTGATCGATCGTGCACGGCAGTTGCAGGAGCACTTCGTGCGGGCCTGGTTCTATGAAGTCGCGTACCTCGCGGAGCACCACCGCAGTGAAGAAGAAGCCGCCGACGCACACGAGCAATGCGATCGGCGCCAGCGTCAACCCGGCGACGGCGAACCCGTGGCCGTACCCGTCGTTGAGGCGCGCCGATTTCAGCCCCAGCACCCCGAACACGATCGCGGCGACCGCCGCCGCCGAGGCGAGCGCGAACACGAACGGCACCCAGCCGAGCGCGACAGCCGAGATCCCCATGACCATGGAGGCGATCGCCTTGCCGCGGTGCCTCGGCGGTGTCGGGGTCGGAAGGATCGGTTGTGCCATCGGGGTGTCGACGTATCGCTGACCGTTGACCGAGACGTCCGATGTCCACTGCACGCCGTTGAAGTACCGGTACTCGAAGCGACCCTGCGGATCGGCGTACCAGCCAGAAGAAGGGACACGGCTTTGCACGCAGTGTCACCCTACCGAGTCGGTTTGCCAGAGGTGGCGGTCGTCAGGGTCGAGCTCGGCGTCTTCAGGACTGCTGCGCTGTATCCGACGCCAGGCCCAACGGATATGTGCAGCAAGCAACGACCGCATGACAAGCTCAGCCAATATCGAAGAAGGCTTAGGTCTTGAGGGGGCACGGCTGCCTCGGGGTGCGTGCCCTAGGATCACCACGAAGCTATGGAGATCGTTCTTGTGCGTCACGGTGAACCGGAATGGGTGCGAGACGGGTTGAACGTCGTCGACCCACCGCTCACCGAGCGCGGTCACCGTCAAGCCAAACGGGTTGCCGAAGCGTTGGACGGCGAGGAGTTCGACGAGATCGTCATGTCGCCGCTCCGGCGACCGCGCCTGACGGCTGCGCCATCACTGGCACAGCGCGGTGCCGACGAGGTGATCGAGCCCTGGTTGGAGGAGATCCGCGAGCCGAACTGGCACGGCACCCCCGCCGAGTTGGCCCAGAAGGCGTACGAGGAGGAGCGGTCACGTATCGCGTCCGCGCGATGGGAAGGTCTGATCGGGGGCGAGCCGGCCAGAGCGTTCGTCGAGCGCATGCGGGCCGGCGCCACCCAGTTTCTCGCCGAGCGCGGCATCTACCGTAGCAAGCAGACGTTGCCGGTGTGGCACATGGACCAGTCCGACCGGCGCATCGCGGTGTTCGCCCACGCGGGTACCAACGGGGTGATCCTGTGTCATCTGCTGGGTCTCGACCCGGTGCCGTGGGAGTGGGACCGCTTCGTCACCGGTCATGCCTCCATCACCCGGTTGGTGACGATGGAGCTCGCCGACGGTCACACGTTCAGCCTGACCAAGTTGTCCGACGTCGAGCACCTCGCCGTCGATGACCGGACGGGCTAGGGGCTCACCGCCACGAGCAGCGCATGCGCTTGACGCCGTTGATGAACGCGCTCTGGAGGTAATCGGGCTCCGACGTGATCTGCAGGTTCGGGAGGCGTGTGCGGATCTCGTCGAAGATCACGGCGATCTCGCGACGTGCCAAGTTGGCGCCGAGGCAGAAGTGCGGCCCACCTGCACCGAACCCGACCTGCTGGGGTTGCAGGGGGCGGGCGATGTCGAAGCCGTCGGCGTTGGCGAACACGGTCTCGTCGCGGTTGGCCGAGTTGTACCACAGCACCACTTTCTGGCCGGCCTCGACCTTGGTGTTGTGGATCACCGTGTCTTCGGTGACGGTCCGGCGGAAGTGGATGACCGGTGTCGAGCAGCGCACGATCTCGTCGACAGCAGTCTTGACATGCCCTTCATAGTCGTCGAACCACGATCGTCGTTGATCAGGGTTGTCGGTCAGCAGCTTCATCCCGTGGGCGATTGCGTTGCGTGTGGTCTCGTTGCCGGCCACGACCAGCAGGATGAAGAACGACCCGAACTCCTGCGGGGTCAGCCGCTCGCCGTCGACCTCGGCATGCATCAGCACCGAGGCGATATCGTCGCCCGGGTCGTCCCGACGGTTCTTGCCGAGTTGTTGGGCGTACATGAACATCTGCATCAACACGCCCATCAACTGTTCGAACGAGCCGACGTACTCGGGGTCGCCGACACCGAGGATGACGTTGGTCCATTGGAAGATCTGGGCCTCGTCCTCAGGTGGGATGCCCATCATCTCGCAGATGATCTGGAGGGGGAGTGGTGCGGCGACCTGCTCGACGAAGTCGCACTCGCCATCGGGGAACTCCTCGATCAGTCGATCGATGATCGTGGTCGCCTTGGTGCGCACGTACCCCTCGACCTGGGTGACCTGCTTCGGCGTGAAGCCCTTGGCGACGATGCCGCGCAGGCGGAAGTGGCGAGGGTCGTCCATGGCGATCATCGACCCGATGAACTCGTTCATCTCCTGGGGGATGTCGCCGATGTTGACGCCGCGGCCGCTGATGAACACCTGTGGGGTGCGGCTGGCGGCCCACACGTCGTCGTAGCAGGTGACCGCCCAGTAGCCGGGGCCCTTCGGCAGTGGGCTGCCTTCGTACAGCCATTCGTCGAAGAAGACGAGTTCGTCGGCGTACCGCAACGCCCGGAACGCGTCGTGCCGGTAGTCGCGCGACGCGATCCAGAACTCCGGGTCGCTGAGATCGAACGTGCCGAGTGCAGCATCGCTGGCCATGCGGGCGAGCGTACCGATGCGGCACCTTCCACGTAGGCTCGTAGATGTGTTGACCTTCCCCGAGATCGAGCGAGCCTTGGTGGTCACCGCCCATCCCGACGACGTCGATTTCGGTGCGGCAGGAACGGTGGCAACGCTGACCGACGCCGGCGTGCACGTGACGTACTGCCTGGTCACCGACGGCGATGCGGGTGGCAGCGACCGGTCGATCCCGCGCCACGACATGGCCATGCTGCGACGCAAGGAGCAGACCGAGGCCGCCGCGCAGGTCGGTGTCACTGATCTGTTCTTCCTCGGTCACGGCGATGGGCGAGTGCAGCCGACGTTGCAGTTGCGCGCAGACATCAGCGCAGTCATCCGCCGCGTGCGACCGCGTGTCGTCATCACGCAATCGCCCGAGCGCAACCTCGACCGCATCTACGCCAGCCACCCCGATCATCTCGCTGCCGGCGAGGCCGCGCTGTGCGCCGTGTATCCCGACGCCCGCAACCCGTTTGCATTCCCGGAACTGTTCGAGGAAGACCTCGAGCCGTGGGCTGTCGACGAGGTGTGGGTGATGGGCGGCTCCAGCGGCACACATCCGATCGAGGTCACCGCGGCGGTCGATCGCAAGATCGCCGCACTCATGTGCCACGTCAGCCAGCACCCCGATCCGCAGCGAACGGCCACGATGGTGCGGGAGTGGATGGCCAACACCGCCAAGCAGTTCGGACTACCCGACGGGGCGTCGGCAGAGACGTTTCGCGTCGTCGATACTCGTTAGCTACCATCCGGTAACAAGACTCATCGAGGGGAATCACCATGCCTGAAGCAGTCATCGTCGCCACCGCCCGCAGCCCCATCGGCCGGGCCAACAAGGGTTCGCTCACCTCGCTGCGCCCCGACGACATGTCGACCCAGATCATCGAGGCGCTGATGAAGAAGGTCCCGCAGGTGCAGGGCTCCGACATCGACGACCTGATGATGGGCATCGGCCAGCCAGCAGGCGAGGGTGGGTTCAACATCGCTCGCGTCGTGGCCGTGCTCGCCGGCCTCGACGACGTCCCCGGCGTCACGGTCAACCGCTACTGCTCCTCGAGCCTGCAGACGATCCGCATGGCCTTCCACGCCATCAAGGCCGGGGAGGGCGACTGCTTCATCGCCGCCGGTGTCGAGACCGTCAGCCGGTATGCGTCAGGCGCCAGCGACACAGCCCCCAACGCGATCTTCAAGCCGTCGGGCGAGCGCACCAAGTTGCGTGCCCAGGGCGGTCAGGGCAATTGGACGCCCCCGTCGGGGCTGCCCGACATGTACATCGCCATGGGCCAGACCGCAGAGAACGTGGTCGAGGTCGAAGGTGTGACCCGCGAGGAGATGGATCGCTTCGGTGTGCGCTCGCAGAACCTGGCGTGCCAGCACGTCGAGAACGGCTTCTTCGACAACGAGATCATCCCGCTGGTGCTCGAGGACGGCACGATCGTCAGCAAGGACGACGGCCCGCGGCCCGGCACCAACTACGAGACCGTCAGCCAGTTGAAGCCCGTCTTCCGCCCCGATGGCACGATCACCGCCGGCAACGCTTGCCCGCTCAACGACGGTGCCGCAGCCGTGATGGTGATGAGCGACGCCAAGGCCAAGCAACTGGGCATCAAGCCGCTGGCGCGCATCGTTGCCTCGGGCGTATCGGGCTTGAACCCCGAGATCATGGGCCTCGGTCCCATCGAGGCCTGTCGTCAGGCGCTCGCCCGAGCCGGCATGACGATGGACCAGATCGATCTCGTCGAGATCAACGAGGCCTTCGCCGCCCAGGTCATCCCGTCGGCCAAGCACCTCGGCATCCCGTTGGAGAAGCTCAACATGCACGGCGGCGCCATCGCCCTCGGTCACCCGTTCGGCATGACCGGCGCCAGGATCATGACCACCCTGATCAACGGCCTGCAATACGAGGACAAGACGTTCGGGTTGGAGTCGATGTGCGTCGGCGGCGGCCAGGGCATGGCCATGATCGTCGAGCGACTGAGCTGAACTAGCGGCTCTCGGCGCGGACCCGGATGATCTCGGGCTCGTTCGGCAGTTGGATCGCCCTCACCACATAGTGCTGATCGGCGGTCATCAGTTCCGCCAACGCCCAACACGCGTCGGATTCGCGTTGCCCGTCGCCGATGGGGTGCAACTCGTCGACGTCGAGACCGGCAGAGTCGGCCTCTGCATGCCACAGAGCCACCAGACCACGGCGTAGCTCGGGGTCGTCGATCAGGTCGGCGCCGCGCAGGCACAGTTCGACGCTGGTGATGGTCACCGGTTGCAGCTCGGCCCGGTTGACGACGTCGCCGCTGAGCTCGCCGTCGAGCATCACGACCACCGGGCCGCCGTTGCCGGCGACACCACCCACGAAGCCGTACCGGATCAATGGCCAGCCGTCGTCTCCGGTCGTTTCGAATCGAACTCGATCACCTGGCCGGTACATCATGCCGTCGCCTCGGCCAGCACGGCGTCGCTGAACACGGGCCACATGCGCAAGGCCTCGACGGCCCAGTCATCGAACGCTCGATCAGTTAGGGCGAGGCACGCCACCCCCACGGCAGGATCCACCCACATGAAGGTACCGGCACCACCGAAATGTCCAAACGTCGTCGGCGAGTTCATTGCGCCGGTCCAGTGCGGTTGCTTGGCGCCGCGAACCTCGAAACCGAGTCCCCAGGGGCACGGTGCGAACCGGCCCACCCCGGGGATGAACCCGTTCAGGTCGGGGAACTGTGGCGTCACCGCGTCCCCCGCCGTGGACGCGGAGATCAGCGTTGGTGTACGGGCCTCGATCGCAAAGCGGGTGAGGTCGGCTGCGTTGCTCCACATCCGGTGCGCGGGCGAACCGTTCAAGGTGGTCGAGGCCATCCCGAGCGGATGCAGCACGGCCTCGTCGAGATAGCTGTCGAAGCTGATACCGGCAGCGTCGGCGACCGTTGCCGCGGCCATCTCGATCCCGGTGTTCGAGTAGATCCGGTTGCGCTCAGGGCGGGCGATCGGCTCCGTGCCGTCGAAGCCGTACCCGCCGGCATGGCACAGCAGGTGGCGCAGTGTGCAGCCGGCCTGACCGACTGGCAGGTCGAGGCTGACGATTCCCTCCTCGACGGCAACGAGGCACGCCCAGGTCGTGATCGTCTTGGCGACCGACGCGATCCGGAAGACGTGCTGCTGATCGCCCTCGGTGTCGATCGAGCCGTCGGGGTGGATTGCCGCGGCGCTGACGGTCTCCACCGGCCAGTCGTGGATCAGCCCGAGCGCCTGCACTGCGGGGGTCAGGCGAGGCCGGTTGAGCGCAGCATCTCGGCGACCTGGAAGGCCAGATCGAGGCTCTGCCGGGCGTTCAGCCGTGGGTCGCACACGGTCTGGTACCGGTCGTCGAGCTGACTGTCGAGGATCTTGTCGGCGCCACCGACACACTCGGTGACGTTGTCGCCGGTGAGCTCGACGTGGATCCCGCCGGGCCACGTGCCCTCGGCGTGGTGGGCCTGCACGAAGCCCTTGATCTCGTCGACGATGTGGTCGAAGTCGCGTGTCTTGCGGCCCGACACCGAGGTGAACGTGTTGGCGTGCATCGGGTCGCAAGCCCACACGATCGGGTGCCCCGCTTCGCGCGTCGCCCGAAGCAGCGGACGCAAGCCGTCCTCGATGTGCTGGGCACCCATGCGGCTGATCAACGTCAGGCGTCCGGGGATGCGTGCCGGGTTGAGCTTGTCGCACAGCTCCAGCACGAAGTCGGCCGTGGTACCGGGCCCGATCTTGCAACCGACAGGGTTGCCCACGCCGCGGAGGAACTCGACGTGGGCGCCGTCGAGCTGCCGGGTGCGCTCGCCGATCCACAGCATGTGCGCCGAGCAGTCGTACCATCCGCCGCTCAGCGAGTCCTGGCGGGTCAACGCTTCCTCGTACCCCAACAGGAGCGCCTCGTGGCTGGTGTAGAAGTCGACCTCTTGCAGGTTGTGGTTGTTCTCCGTGTCGACGCCGCAGGCGCGCATGAACCGCAGCGCCCGATCGATTTCGGCGGCGATCTGGTCGTAGGCGCGGCCCTCCGGGCTCGACGCGACGAACTCCTGCGTCCAGGCATGCACCCGACCGAGGTCGGCGAACCCGCCCTTGGTGAAGGCTCGCAACAAGTTCAAGGTCGACGCCGACTGGTGATAGGCCTGCACCAACCGATCGGCCGACGGCACTCGCGCTGCTTCGGTGGGGTTGGGGTCGTTGACGATGTGCCCACGGAACGTCGGCAGGTCGATCTCGCCGACCCGTTCGAAGGCCGCCGATCGAGGTTTGGCGAACTGTCCGGCGATTCGCCCGACCTTGACCACCGGCACGCCGAGTGAATACGTCAAGACGACGGCCATCTGCAAGATGACGCGCAACTTCTCGCGAATGTTGACTGCCGAGAACTCTTCGAAGCTCTCGGCGCAATCACCGGCTTGCAGCAGGAAGGCGTTGCCGGCGGCGACGTGCCCCAGCGTGGTCTGCAACGACCGTGCCTCGCCGGCGAACACCAGTGGGGGATAGGAGGCGATCTGCTTCAGTGCCCGATCGAGGTCGCCCTGATCAGGCCACGCCGGTTGCTGCTCGGCAGGAAACGTCTGCCAAGACGAAGGTGTCCACGCCTTTGCCACGTCGCAATACTAATTGCGCCGCACGCAATCTCCGCCGTGAATAGCAAGCGAAAGGCCAGGCACGGAATCTCCGGTTGGACCGGATCATCCGTGCCTGGCCTCAGAACAGGGTCTTGGAAACCTCAGGCTGCGAGGATGCGCACTGCGTCTTCGCGCAACCCGGCGACCGCCCGGCTGACGAGACGACGTGCGGCTTCGGCGGTGACGCCGAGGTTCTCGCCGACTTCGCGGAAGCTCTTGCGCTCGCCGTCGAGCAGCCCGAACCGGGCTTCGATGGCGTAGCGAGCACGCTTGTCGAGCGTGCCGAGCAGCTCGTCGAGCAGCTCGCTGTCGACCATGGCCATCACGGCATCCTCAGGGGTGCCGTCGCCGTTGGCCATCAAGTCACCGAGGGTCGCATCGCCATCGTCGCCGATGGTCTTGTCGAGCGAGACGGGGGTGGTGAGCCGGTGCAACTCGGCATTGCCGAGGTCCAACGTCTCGCCGTCGCCCGAGGCCTGGCGCAGGGCGGCACGAAGGCTGGCCGAGCGGTCGCCCGGAATGCGGATGAGGCTGGCCTTCTGATCGAGGGCCCGGCCGATGGCCTGGCGGATCCAGAAGGTTGCGTAGGTGGAGAACTTGAAGCCGCGGCGCCAGTCGAACTTGTCGACGGCGTGCTCGAGGCCCAGGTTGCCCTCTTGGATGAGGTCGAGCAGATCCATCCCTTGCGGGAGCGGGTAGCGCCGGGCGATGGACACGACGAGGCGGAGGTTGGATCGGATGAAGCGATCCTTGGCATCGGCAGCGGCGGCAACGGCCGCCTTGAGGGCGGCACCCTTCTCGCCTTTGGCGAGACGCTCGGCGGCATCGCGGCCGCCTTCGATGACGCGAGACAGCTGACGCTCTTCTTCAGCGTTCAGCAGCGACACTTTTCCGATGTCATTCAGGTAGAGACCGATAGAGTCATTCATGGCAATTGTTCTCAACTTCTTTGTGTGTTTGCGTATTCCAGGGGCATACTGTGCCGGTTGACACGTGCCTGGGGCACGCCGGGGGGATCGGCACTTCGTGGATCTTCCCGTAGGGCTACGCGGCTCGCGGTTGGAGCCGGATTAGCTCGATGTCGGTGAATTGGGGGGGTCAGAATCGGGGGAACGGGCAACAGTACTACATCGGCGCGAATTTGTCATGTCAATACAGCGTTTCTCGTCAAGAAATCCGCAGGTCAGGGGTGCCTGCGTGGTAAAGCTTCCCCGCCCTAGACTGGGCGACCGTGCCCATGCGAATCGGACTATTCGGCGGCACGTTCGATCCGCCTCATGTCGGCCATCTGGTCACAGCGGTCAACGTGCGCCACGCCCTGGCTCTTGATGCCGTAGTGCTGATGGTCGCCAATTCGCCGTGGCAGAAGCACGGGACCAGGGCAATCACGCTCGCTGAGGACCGCCTGGCGATGGTGGAAGCCGCCGTTGCCGACGTGAAAGGCCTGGTCGCGGGCGATGCCGAGATCCGCCGCGGCGGGTCGAGCTTCACCGCCGACACGCTGGGAACCATGGTCGAGAACTACCCGGGCGCCGAGTTGTTCACGATCGTCGGCGACGACGCCGCGGCTGGTTTGACGACCTGGGAGCGGTACGAGGAAGTGGTCGCCCAATCCCGTCTGGTCGTGGTCGACCGGCCAGGCACGCCCGTCGAACTCCCCGCTGGGATCGACTGGCTGCGTGTGGAGGTGCCCAGACTCGAGGTTTCGAGCACCGACCTGCGCGCCCGCGTCCGCGACGGCCGACCCCTCGACTACCTGGTCACCGAGCCGGTGCTCGACATCATTGCCATGCGCCGCCTCTACCGGGACGCCGCATGACGTCGCTTCCGTCACGCCGGCGGCGCAACACCCTTTTGGCCCTCGCTGCCGGCGTGCTCGCCGCAATCGCCGCGCCGACGCTGTTGTACGTGGGTGCCAAGGCGATCACCAACTCCAAGGCCGGCCAAAACGTGCAGTCCAACCTGCTTCCTGAGCAGACGTTCCCGCAGACCCCCACCGCGATGCTGGCGACCGTCAGCGCCACCAACGAACTGACCAGCGTGACCGTGCTGGTGCTGGCACCTGATGCCGACGTCAGCCCGGCCGGCTACGACCAGCGCGGCGGCAGCATGGTGTCGGTGCCGATCAACGCCGATACCGGGTCCGGCGACCAGGCTGTGTCACTGCACGACTCATACGCAAGCGGGGGCGAAGACCAGCTCCGCAGCGACGTCGAATCCGCCATCAACTTGACGGTCGACTTCAGCGCGATGATGACCGCAGAACAGATGGCCGCGTTCCTCACGGGCTTGCCCTCGGTGCAAGCCACCTTCCCTCGCGATGTGCTCGGCACCGATGACGCACCGGTGTTTCCGAAGGGCCCCGCCGTGCTCACTGCCGCCCAGGTCGCGCAGGTCCTCACCACCAGGTCGCCGACCGAGCACGAGCATGCACGCCAGACGAACCTCGATCCGTTGTGGACCGGTATCGCCGCCGCTGTCGGGACCGGTCGTCAGGGCCAGACGCTCAGCGCCCAGTCACCGAC
>JAYVOI010000061.1:0-2549 GCA_043758005.1 Ilumatobacteraceae bacterium | reverse complement strand
ACCACGTCGTGCACTGGATCGACAACGGTCCCACCATCATCGACAACTGCGTCCTGCTCTGTCGCCGACATCATCGACGATGCCACGAACCCGGCTGGCACGCCAGCCTCACGCCCGACGGCACCCTCACGATCACCACCGCCACCGGCACCACGCTCGTCAGCCACACCCCACTGCACCAACTCACCCTCACCCATGACGCGCACGCGTGCGGGTCTGCAGCGGCTCGCGTCCGGCCAAGCTTGCTGCGTCGATCCTGACCCGTCTACCGCACGACTGGGTTCAACGGCGAGTTCGCTGCCCTCGGCGGATCACGTCTGGCGAGGAGGACAAACGCTCTCAGCGCAGTCATGTTCCGCCTCTCGACGCGGTCTGTGAACAGCGCTGCGGTGGCGAGGAGGTCTTCGCGTAGGCGACCGTAGTCGGACCACGGTGAGGGAAGAAGGTCGAGGCGAGCGACGCTGAGGTGGGCGAGATTCTTGTCGATGATGTCGAGGTCGGCATGCACCCGCTGGCGAACGGCGGAATCGAACTGCTCGTCCCATGTCACTTCGACTTGCTCGCCGCCGACGAGCAGGTCACGCGGCCGAAGATCACCGGCGTTCCGCGACGGCGCGCCCTTCCTGCGCGGGCGACCGACGAAGAACTCGATCAGCGCCCTGGCGTGCGTCAGCCCCGCCTCGGCGATGCCCATTCGCTGCCAGTCCAACTGCCAGCTCTCGTCGCACGCTGCGCCCGCTCGGTCCACGGTGCCGAGGCACCAGGACATCATGCAAACGGCGTCTCCGAGGTGTGCCGTCTGACGTTCCAATCGCCGGCTGCGCTCTGCGTCGGTAGAACTCGTCGTCGGACGGTTGGAGGTGGCCATGTGGACACAGTAGCGAACGGGTGTTCCCACGCATCGGGTAGTTTCCTGGTGGCCGGTCTTTCACCACGGCTAGCTGTATCGGTCGCCCCTTGGGCGCGGATCGATCAGAGCGCGGCAACCTGGAGCGGCGGGAGCTTGAGCAGGGTGGGGTCGCATGCGTCGCCGGGTGTCCAGGCGACGACGGTGAGGTAGTGCTCGCCGGCGGGAAGCGGCGAGAGGTCGATGTCGGTCGGGCCGCTGGCCGGGACGTGCGCTTCGTAGATGGTTTGCCCGCCGCGTTGGCCGGGGGTGCGGGCGCGCACGGCGAGGCGGGCGTCGTCGGGAAGAGGCGTACCAGTCACCGTCACGGCGAGATGAGCGGGCGGACGCACCGTCAGCGGCGTCGTGGCGTCGCCGGTAACGGGGTGCCGGCCGGTGCTGTCGACCAGCGTGAGACCTGCGAGCGTCAGTCCGGCGCGTGGCCGCTTGGACGGCCTCGACGGGGCGGCGGGCTGCGACGGCGCGACGGCCGGCGCGATGGCCGGTGCTGCATCGTCGGTGGACGCGAGCGCCTGCGCATCTGGTAGGCCGATGCGCCCGCACATCCAGCTGCATACCCACTGGCAGTCCCAACCTGGTTGGTGGCTCGTGGTCGTCTTGACGGAATCCAGCTCCGTCTGCTCGACCTCGATCTGACGATCCCATGTTTGATCGGCGCGGCGGCGTTCCTGGAAGCACACGACGAAGGTTGCATGCCGTTCCCACTGCTCGGCACGCGTGCTCTGTGCTGTTGCATGGTGGCGCCGCGCCTCGTCCTGCCATCCGGCGACATCCTCGAGCGACGGCACCGGCCGCTTCTTGGCGGCACGGATGGCGGCCACGATGGCGGGTCGTTCGGCGAGTAGGAGATCGTGGCAGGTGGTGAGGTGCAGTTGGTCGGTCAGCACCTGGCGGTACTTGGCGGCGATGGTGCCGATCGCGTCGAGCTCTGTTGCGGTCATCCCTGAGTCTCCTCGGGCGGGGCCCGCGGTCAGCCTCGTCTCATCGTTGGGCCGAGGCCGGCCGCGGGCGGTTCGGAAGGGTTGCGGTCAGGGCGTGTGCCGGAAGTAGAACTGGTACTCCTCGAGGGCCTCGTAGCCGACGACGGCGACGTGGTCGTCGCAGCAGTGCAACTCGAACGTGGACGCCACCTCGTAGACGGTGGAGCACAGATCCGACGGGATCGTCCCGGCCGGAACGTCGACCCTCAGCTCGATGCAGGTCGTGTCGCACCCGCGCCAGTCCTCGATCTCGAGCTTCGACTTGTCGGCAAGCTTCTCCGACAGGTTGAAGTTCGTGCCCCTGCCGATCGCCGTGAACCCGACGTCGAAGCACCAGGACCCGCAGATGCAGCTCCACAGGTCGCCGTCGAGCTCCACCCGGAACCGGACCTGGAACGGGTCGTCGGTCCCGATGATCGTGCCCGGGGCCACCCCGTTGACGTCGAGGATGTCGGTGTCCCAGTAGGCGTGCAGCGCGCCCTTCGGCAGGTTCAGCTCGGCTTTGCCGTCGCGCCAGTCCGGGTCGTCCGCCCAGCAGGGCGGCTTGGTGGGTGTAGTCATGATTGCTCCTTTGTGCGATCGGTGATCGCTCGGGGTCAGCGTGCGGACGAGCGATTAGGCGCCGCTCCATCAGCACGTGACGACCGGGCACAACCTCGCTT
>JAYVOI010000060.1:0-13835 GCA_043758005.1 Ilumatobacteraceae bacterium | reverse complement strand
GCACATCGACCGGGTAGTCGCAGGCGTACCCGCCATCGCCCGCCACGCGAGACGCATCGCATGCGGCGCTGATGTCGGGGAGCTTGACCTCGGTCAGCTTGGTGTTCGGCGGCATCCAGTGCGGCTGCCAGAACTGCAGCAGCAGCGGCTTCTGATCGGTCTCGGCCTGCTGGATCGCGGTCATCAGCGCGGCTTCGGAACCGGCAACCACGAACTTCAGTGGCAGGTTGAGGTTCTTGATGATCTGCTCGTCGTAGGTGACGTAGCTCGGGTCGCCCATCAGGAACTGACCCTGGTCGCCGGATTCAGCGGTGGAGAACAGCTTGGCCAGCTTGTCGTCCTTGAACCCCTCCCACGTCTTCAACTCCGGGTGGGCGTCGGTGACGAACGTCGGTACGTACCAACCGATCTTGGCCTGCGGGCCGAGGGTGCCGATGTCGACGACGGTCTTCTTCTCGTCGATGTAGGTCGTGCGGTCGGCGGCGTGACCCGACGGCCAGATCTCGAGGTTCGCATCGAGGTCGCCGGCATCGAGCCCGACCCAAGCAGCGTTCTCGTCGAGCGCGACCAGTTCGGTCGGCGTGCCGAGCTTGGACTCCAGCACGATCTTGGCGATGTTGGCGTTGACGGCGGAGCCATCCCACGGGTTGACGGCCAGCTTGAGGGCCGCCCCGGAAGCCGCCGCCGGGTTGGTGCCGACGGGGCCTGGTGCGGCGGCAGTCGCATCGGTAGAGGCTTGGGTTCCGGCTGCAGCAGTCGTTGCATCGCTCGACGTGCTGTCGCTACCGCATGAAGCGGCGACGAACGCAAGCGCCACAGCAACAGCCGCAAAACGAGCGGATGGTCGAATCCTTGTTGTCATGTTCTCCCCTTCGGCCCCCGATGATTCGAGGCACGTTCACGTGGTGCGATTCTCCGGAGCCGAGCGGTTGCCCCATGCCTGGGTGAGCCGGTCGAGGATCATCGCCAACAGCACAATACTCACCCCGGCCGCCACGCCATCACCCATCTTCAGGTTCGGTTTGGTGAAGCCGCCAAGTGCTTCGAGACCCAGCGCACCACCACCGATCAACCCTGCGATGACAACCGTGGCCAGCACCATCAAGATCACCTGGTTGATGCCGAGCATGATCGCCTTGAACGCCAGCGGGAGTTGCACCTTGAGCAACTCCTGGCGAGGTGTTGCCCCGAACGAGATGGCGGCCTCCCGTGGAGCGAACGGCACTTCCTTCAGCCCCAGGCTGACCAGGCGGATACCCGGCGGGAGTGCGTAGATCACGGCGGCAATCACGCCCGGGGTGCGGCCGACGTTGAAGAGGAACACCACCGGCACGAGATAGACGAACTGCGGCAACACCTGTGCGGTGTCGAGGATCGGCCGCAGCGCGGTCTCCAGCCAGCGCGACCGGCCCGACCAAATCCCGATCGGCACGGCAAGCGCCACGCTGATCACGACGGCGACGAGCACTTGGCTGAGCGTGTCCATCGCCAGGTCCCAGTTGTGCATCGCGGCGATGCCGATGAGGGCGAGGGCACACAGCAGAGCCAGCCTCCAGCCCCGGCTGATCCAGCCGACGAACGCGAAGAAGGCGACGACCAACCACCACGCCGCTGATTGCAGCACGCCGCGGATCGGGTCGAGGATGTCGCGCACCAGGAAGTCGCTGATCGAACCCGTGCCACCGATCACGGGCACCCCACGACGGAAGTGCTCGTTGAGCCAGTTGATCACCGACTTCGCCCAGGAACCCACGCCGACGCGCCAGGAGGGGAAGTCTTGAACGCTGAGCACCTTGGCCGCGAACGCGGCGATGACCACGACACCGAACCCGGAAGCCCACAGCTTGCGCCGGTCGGCGATCCACACTGTGACGGCACGACCTTGTTTGATCGCTCGCTCGCCGGTCGTGATCCGGTCGAGCGCAATCGCTGCGAAGACGATGCTGAAACCTGCCGAGAACGCCACCTTGGCATCGAGGTGCTGCAGGCCCAACACGACCTGGTTCCCGACGTCGCCGGTCCCGACTTGCGAGGCGATGACGACGATGCCGAAGGCCATCATGATGACCTGGTTCAGCCCGAGGAGCACGGTCTTGCGGGCCAGCGGTAGCTGCACCTTGGACAGCAGTTGGGGGCCCGTCGATCCGAACGAACGGCCGACCTCGGTCGACACGACGGGCACCTGGCGCAGCCCGAGGCTGGTGAGTCGCACCGCGGGCGGCACGGCGTAGATCACCGTGGCCACCACAGCACCGGGGATGCGGATGCCGAACAAGGCGACAGCAGGGATCAGGTACACGTACGCAGGCATCACCTGGGCGGTGTCGAGCACGGGTCGCAGGCGGCGCTCGGCGCGATCGGACAGGCCCGACCAGATTCCCAGCGGCACCCCGATCATCATGGCGACGCCGACACCCACGGTCATGATCGAGAGCGTGATCATCGTCAGATCCCAATAGCCGCACAGCCCGACGGCGAGGATCGATGCCGTGGCGACCATCGCTGTGCGCACACCGGCACGCATGTAGCCGATCACGAAGACGAGGGCGATCACGCCGGTCCAGTGCAGCAGGCGCAGCAAGGTCAGGACCCGCTTGACGCACCAGGTGATCCCGGTGCCGATCGACTTGACCGCGTCGAGGGCCCAGTTGCGACCGGTGTTCTGGGTGATCCAGTGGTACACGGCTTGGGCGTGGCGTTGCACGTGCAGGTCGAGCCAGGTCGGCACATCCTGTTGGCGTGTGACCTTGTAGAGCACGACGGCCACGATGACCGCAGTGACCCCGCCCACGATCACCATGGTCCGGCGGGAGATCGCCGACGTCGTCGGCACGACGGGCACGACCGCTTGTGTCATTCGTCGACGCCTGCGATCAATGACAGCACGTGCTGCCTGTCGACGCACCCGACTTCCTTGCCGGCTGCGTCGACAACGCGGACTGGATGCTCCGAATGAGCGACCAGTTTGACGATGTCACGGACCTTGGTGCCGAGTGGCACCGAGCCGCTGAACTGATCGCCGTTGACGTCGCGCATGACGTGCTCGACGGGTACGACGAAGGACCTCGGCACATCACGCACGAAGTTCTCGACGTACTCGTCGGCGGGCTCGACGACCACAGCCTCTGGCGTGCCGACCTGAACGAAACGGCCGTCGCGCATGATGGCAATGCGGTCGCCGAGGCGCAAGGCCTCCGACAGATCGTGGGTGATGAACACCATCGTCTTGTTGACCTCGCGACGCAGGCGAACCACCTCGTCCTGCATGTCGCGTCGGATCAACGGGTCGAGCGCCGAGAACGGCTCGTCGAACAACAAGATGTCGGGATCGGTTGCCAAGGCCCGGGCCAGCCCGACGCGCTGCTGCTGGCCACCGCTCAACTGGTGCGGGCGGTAGCCACCCATCTCCGAAAGCCCGACCAGTTCCAGCGTCTCACTGGCCTTGCGGCGACGGGCGGCCTTGTCCACGCCGCGCACCTCGAGACCGAACGCCACGTTGTCGATCAGTGTGCGGTGCGGCAGCAGGCCGAAGTGTTGGAAGACCATCGACACCCTGTTGCGCCGCACGTCGAGCAACTTCTCCTTGCCGGCCTTGGTGACATCGACATCGCCGATCATCACCGTGCCTGCAGTGGGTTCGATCAGCCGGGTCAGGCATCGGATCAACGTCGACTTCCCACTCCCCGACAGACCCATCACCACGAACACCTCGCCGGGTGCGACATCCATGTCGATGTCACGCATCGCGACGACGTTGCCCGTCTCGGTCTGCAGTTGTTTGCGCGGGAGATCCGCCAGCTCTGAGCCGACGATTCGTTCAGGCTTGGGTCCGTAGACCTTCCACAGGCCGCGTACCGATATCGACGAGTTGGTATCCCCCACGGCGCCGATGCTAGTCATACCCTCGCGCTCCACTGAGCGCCCGAGGGGAAGGCACGCCGCCGTGACGGAACAACCCACTTCGGCTCGCGCCGTGATCATCGGCGGGGGCATCGTCGGATGCTCGACGGCGTATCACCTGGCCAAGCTGGGGTGGACCGACACGGTGCTGATCGAGCGCCACAAGCTGACGTCGGGTTCGACGTTCCACGCGGCCGGTCTGGTCGGGCAGTTGCGCAGCAGCGCCAACATCACCCAGCTGCTCGGCTACTCCGTCGACCTCTACAAGCGGCTCGAGCACGAGACCGGCCAGGCGACGGGATGGAAGATGAACGGTGGGCTGCGCCTGGCGTGCAACGACGAGCGCTGGAACGAGGTGAAGCGACAGGCGACGACCGCCAAGTCGTTCGGCCTGGAGATGCACCTCCTCTCACCGAAGGAAGCGCAGGACCTGTGGCCGCTGATGACGGTCGACGACGTGGTCGGCGCAGCCTTCCTGCCGACCGATGGCCAGGCCAACCCGACCGACATCACGATGGCATTGGCGAGAGGCGCGCGGCAGGCCGGCGCGACGATCTGCGAAGACACCGACGTACTCGAGATCGAGGTGATCGACGGGGTGATCAAGGCGGTCATCACGTCGCAGGGTCGCATCGAGTGCAGCGTGGTGGTGTGCTGCGCCGGCCAGTGGACACGTTCGCTGGCGGCAACCGTCGGGGTCAACGTGCCGCTGGTGTCGGTGCAACACCAATACGTCATCACGACGCCGTTCGACCCGGTCGTGCCACGTGACCTCCCGACGCTTCGAGACCCGGATCGGCTGACCTACTACAAAGAGGAGGTCGGCGGATTGGTGATGGGTGGCTACGAACCGAACCCAGTCCCCTGGGCCACCGACGGCATCCCGAATGGGTTCAACTTCAAGCTGCTCGACGCCGACTTCGACCACTTCGCTCCCACGATGGAGCTGGCCATGGGACGCGTGCCTGCGTTGCAGACCGCCGGCATCAACGAGTTGATCAACGGCCCGGAGAGCTTCACACCCGACGGCAACTTCATCCTCGGAGAGGCGCCGGAGCTGAAGAACTTCTTCGTCGGTGCCGGGTTCAATGCGTTCGGCATCGCCGCCGGCGGCGGCGCCGGCATGGCCCTGGCCGAGTGGGTGCATCGAGGTGTGGCGCCGTACGACCTGTGGGTGGTCGACATCCGTCGCTTCGGGCGCCCGCACCAAGACACCGATTGGGTGCGCACTCGTACCCTCGAGGCCTACGGCAAGCACTACACGATGGCCTGGCCGTACGAAGAGCACGACAGCGGCCGGCCGTGCCGCACGTCGCCGCTGTACTCGCGGTTGCTCGACGCCGGCGCGTGCTTCGGTGAGAAGTTGGGTTGGGAGCGGCCCAACTGGTTCGCGTCCACCGATCGCGGCGAGACCGCCCACGACGTCTACAGCTACGACCGCCAGAACTGGTTCGACGCTGTGGGTCGCGAACACCAGGCCACGCGTGAAGCAGCCGCCGTGATCGACCAGACGTCGTTCGCCAAGTTCGCGTTGAAAGGCCCCGACTCGATGGCGGCGTTGAACTGGATCTGTTCGAACAACGTCGACAAGTCGGTCGGCTCGTTGACGTACACGCAGATGCTCGACGACTCCGGTGGGATTCAATGCGACCTCACGGTGTGTCGAGTCGCTACCGACGAGTTCTACATCGTCACCGGCACCGGCTTCGCGACCCACGACTTCGACTGGATCCAGCGCTCGATCCCGGACGGGATGAACGCTCAGCTCTTCGACATCACCTCGGCCAACACGGTGCTGTCATTGATGGGGCCGCGCTCGCGCGACATCCTGCAGGCCGTCACTCGCGCCGACGTCGTCAACGAGTCGTTCCCATTCGGCACGCAGCAGATCATCGGCATCGCCGGGTGTCCCGTTCGTGCCCTGCGCGTGACCTACGTCGGTGAGTTGGGGTGGGAGCTGCACCTCCCTGTCGAGTACGCCACCACGGTGTACGACTCGGTGATGGCGGCCGGCGCCGCACACGGTCTGACCAACGCCGGGTACCGAGCGATCGAGAGCTGCCGGCTCGAGAAGGGCTACCGGGCTTGGGGAAGCGACATCGGGCCCGATCACACGCCGATCGAGGCCGGCCTCGGATGGGCGGTGAAGCTGCGCGGCGGCATCGAGTTCCGCGGTCGCGCCGCCGTGGCCGCACAACGCTCGGATGGCGTGCGCAAGATGCTGGCCGGCTTCACGTGCGACCCGGAGGTGGTGCTGCTCGGGCGCGAGACCATCTACCGCGATGGTGAACGCGTCGGCTGGCTGACCAGTGGTGGGTACGGCTACACGATCGGTCGGTCGATCGGGTACGGCTACGTCCGCAACCCGGCAGGCGTCACGGCCGACTACGTGACCGGCGGCGGCTACGAGTTGGAAGTCGCGGGTCAGCGCGTCGCCGCCCAAGTGTCCCTGCAGCCCTGGTACGACCCGACCAACGCCCGCGTCAGAGCCTGACGCTACGCACCGGCCGGGAGGGCGACTTCGAGGAGCTCGAGGTCGTCGCTGCGCTCGACCAGGGCGAACGTCTCGCCGGCCGGCATCGCGAAGCTGTCGCCGGGGTGCAGACGCTCGTCCACCTCACCGGTGCGCCGCAACGTCACGCCACCGTCGAGCACGAACAGGAAGAGGAACTCGCCGTCGTGAGTGCGCTCTGCAGCGGCCGCGTCACCGTCGGGTGACGGGCGCAACACGCTGGCCTCGGCGAGGCCGTCGGTGGCCTCGGTGAACCCGAAACGCCGGCGAAGGAATCCGTCAGCCGTTGCGGCCCAACTCGCGCCGTCGGCCAGGTGCAGCACGAACCGCTGCCCGCCGTAGTCGCGATCGGGAGTGACGGCGCCGGTGGGCAGGGTCATCTCGGCATCGGCGAAGGTCTCGTGGTGCGCCGGGCAGGTGATCTCGACGACCTGCAGGCCGTCCGAGCTCTCCAACACGCGATGACGGATGCGCGGTGGCTGCAGCACGCAGTCCCCGGCGCGCATGACGAACGGGTCACCCTGGTCTTCGTACACCAGGCGCACCCAACCCCGGTAGCAATAGATCATCTGGAACCGGATCTTGTGGAAGTGCACGTAGTCGGACACCGGGCCGGCGGTGGGGATCTCGATGTGCGATGCGATGAACCGGCCGCCCAGTCGATCGGGGATGAGATCCCGGTAGCGCATCCCGGCGCGCCCGAGCGTCCATCCGGCATCGTCGGACGCCCGCTCGAGCACGAACGACTGCTGCACCGGCGGCAGCGTCAGCGGCGGATCACCATCGACGATGTCGACCGTCGTGCCGTCGGGAGCGACCAGCCGACCGGCACCGCCGAGCGCCGCCAGATCGGTGGCGGATATCCGCAAGGTGGCCGGCGAGGGTGGCGCATCCGGATCGAGCCGCAGGCGAAGCCCATACCCGCGCAGCACGGCGACCGCAGGGTCGTCAGCAGGGAAGATCGAGTCGACTCGGAAACCGAGCCGGTCGACGTAGAACGCCAGCGCGGCGTTGATGTCGTTGCAGGCGATCATCGCCTCGGCCGTCGTCATCGCGACAGAGTACTTAAGCTGAGGTCGTGCCCAGCCTCGCCGAAACGTTCCGGTCGTCGTTCCCCATCTTCGAAAGTCGGGTGTACCTCAACTCCTGCTCGCAGGGGGCGCTGTCGCATCAGGTGCGCGCCGCCTACGAGAGCTTTCTCGACGGTTGGGAGCGCGAGGGTGCCCAATGGAACGCGTGGGTCGAGCGCAACGAACTCGTCCGCAACTCGTGGGCCGATCTCGTCAATGCTCCGAGCGACGCCGTCGCCGTGACCACCTCGGTGTCGGCCGGCCTGTCGGCGTTCATCTCCGGTCTCCAGCTGACCGGCGAGCGGAACCGAATCGTCATCACCGACTTCGAGTTCCCGACCGCGGGCCAGATCGCCTTCGCCCAGCAGGCCCGCGGCGCCGAGATCGTGATCGTTCCGGCACACGACGGGACCGTGTCGGTCCACGACATCGAGCAGGCGGTGGATGAACGGACCGCGCTCGTGATCATGACCCACGTCTGCTTCCGCAACGGCAGCAAACTCGACCCGAAGGCGGTTGCCAAGATCGCCCACGCCAACGGCGCGCTGATCGCCGTCGACTCGTACCAGGCCATCGGTTCGGTCCCCATCGACGTCATCGACCTCGACGTCGACGTGCTGGTGTCCGGCGCCCTCAAGTACCTGCTCGGCTCGGCGGGGCTCGGCTTCATGTACGTCCGGCCGTCGCTGATCGATGACCGGGCACCGACCGCGACCGGCTGGTTCGCGGACTCCGACATCTTCGCCATGGATCACCGGCGCTACTCGCCCTCGTCGACGGCGCGGCGGTACGAATCGGGCACACCGCCCGTACCGAACCTCTTTGCCGGCCTGGCCGGCATCGAACTCGTGCGCAGCGTGGGGGTGCCGGCGGTCGAAGCACACGTGCAGGAGCTGATCGACCGGTTCCGGTGCGGGCTCGACGAGCTCGGTGCCACCGTCGTCACGCCGATCGAGCGCGAGCGTCGCGGCGCCATGGTGGCGGTGGCGTGCAGCGATCAGAACGCGATGGTTGCCAACCTCGACGCGATGGGGATCGGTACGTCGTGCCGTGACGGGAACCTGCGAGTGTCGATGCACCTCTACAACTCCGATGCCGACATCGACACCTGCCTTCGCGCACTCCACCAACACCGAGCCCTGCTGGCTTGACCGCACCCGCTCGCATGAGGCCCTAGATCGATCCACGGCCCTGTGCTAGCTTCACCGCTGTCCATTCGCGGCGTCAGCCGTAGGTTTCAGGGGGAAAAATGTCCAAGAAACTCCTATTCGCGCCGCTGGCCGTTTTGCTGCTGGCCGCAACCGCGTGCGGGTCCGACAGCACGAGCTCCGGCGACACCGCCGCGCCGGCCGGTACCACTGCGGGCACAACTGCCGCCACCACCGGTGCAGCGGCCACGACGGCCGCACCATCAGCCGGCGGCGCCGCGTGCAGCGCCAAGATCGGTTTCATGGGGCCGTTCACAGGCGACGCCGCCTCGATCGGCCAGGAGCAGCTCAACTGGGGCAAGCTCGGGATCGACGACTTCAACGCCAAGAACGGCACCACGTTCAGCTTGGTCGAGACCGACACACAACTCGACCCGGCGCAGGCTACGACCGGCGCCCAGAAGCTGATCTCCGACGCCGACGTTGTCGCAGTGCTCGGGCCGGCGGGCTCGCAAGAGGTCGAGGCAATCGGGCCGGCGATGACCACGGCCAAGCTCGCCTACGTCTCGCCGTCGGCGACCCGCACGAGCCTGACCGTCGACGGCAAGATGCCGACGTTCGCACGAGTCGTGCCCAACGACGACGCCCAAGGGCCGACGATCGCCAACTTCGTCAAGGACACGATCAAGGCCACGAAAGTGCTGATCGTTGACGACCAGACGTCGTACTCCACCGGCTTGGCCGACTCCGCCACCGCCACGTGGAAGACGCTCGGCGTCGAGGTGCTCCGCGAATCGATCGCCCAGAAGTCAACCGACTTCTCCTCGCTGGTCGCCAAGGTCACCGACGACGTCGGTGCGGTGTTCCTGCCCTGGCAGATCGCGGCCAACGCCCAGCAGTTCGGAACCCAACTCGCCGAGCAGGGCAAGAAGGCCGTCGTGGTCGGCAGTGACGGCGTCTACTCCCCGAGCGACTTCTCGCTCGAAGGTGCATACGTCTCGTCCTTCGCCCCCGACGTCCGCGGCGTGCCCGCGGCGGCCGACGTGGTTGCCGCGTACCAGAAGGCCCACGACGACAAGTTCGGCACGTTCGGTCCTCCTGTCTACGTTGCGGCCCAACTGATCGCCACCGGCATTCAGGCGACGTGCAAGGACGGCAAGCCCGGCGCCCGGGCCGATGTCACCACCGCCATCAAGGCCACCAAGCTCGACAACACGATCCTCGGTGGCCCGGTCGCGCTCGATGCCAACGGCGACGTGGTCGGCGCCAAGTTCTACATGTCTCAGATCAAGGGCGGCAAGTACACCCTCGTCGGCTGACCTCGGCCGAGCCGAGCACCGATGGGCCAGTTCGTCCAACTTGTCGTCAATGGTTTGACACTCGGCAGTGTCTACGCGCTCATCGCCTTGGGCTACTCCTTGGTGTATGGCGTACTGAAGCTGTTGAACTTCGCCCACGGCGAGGTCTACATGATCGGAGCGTTCCTCGGTTACGGCACGCTGCACACGCTCGGGGGCGCAGCTGATCCTGCGCTCCCGGTCGCTGTGCTGTTGCCGGTCCTGCTGGTGGTCGCCGCCCTCGGGTCCGGGCTGGTCGGTGTGGCCATCGAGCGGTTCGCCTATCGACCGCTGCGCACCGCGCCGCGGATCGCCCCGCTCGTGTCGGCGCTCGGCACGTCGTTCTTCCTGCAGAACGCCGTGCTGCTCGTCGTCGGGGCCCGCATCCTGCGCTACGAGAGCGAAAAGCTTGTCAACGTGCGCAGCGGCATCCACGAGGGCGTGCTCAACGTCAGCGTCATGCGGCTGCTGGTGATCGGCGTCAGCTTCAGCGTGATGATCGGCCTGACGATCTTCATGCGGCGCAGCAAGCTCGGCAAGGCGATGCGGGCCACGTCGTACGATCCCGAGGCCGCCCAGATGATGGGGCTCGACGTCAACCGGGTCATCATGGTCACCTTCTTCATCGGGTCCGCGCTCGCCGGCGTTGCCGGGGTGATGAGCGGCTTGGTCTACAACCGCGTGTTCCAGACGATGGGGTTCGTGGCCGGTCTCAAGGGATTCACCGCCTCGGTCGTCGGTGGGATCGGCTCGGTCCAAGGGGCGATGGCCGGTGGCCTCATCATCGGGTTCGCCGAGAGCTTTGCGCAGGGCTACGTATCGACGACGTTCTACGACGTCGTGGTGTTCCTGGTGCTCATCGGCTTCATGCTGATCCGGCCTCGAGGCTTGTTCGGCGTGGCGGAGTTGAAGAAGGTCTGATGACCGACGACACTCGCCCGCCGGAACCTGCGCCGACCGATCGTTCGATCGGGAAGGATCAATGGGTCGAGGCTGCCGCTGACCGACGAGTCGAGACCCGCGTCGACACGATCCGCCGACGCATCTCGTCGACCCCGGTGCAGTGGCGGATCCTCGTGGTCGGCGGGGTGGCGCTGTTGTTCGCGCTCGTGTCGCCGAGCGACTACATCACCCGGGTCGCGTTCACCGTCGCGCTGTACACGTTGCTGGCAACTGGGCTCAACGTCGTGGTCGGATGGTCCGGCCTGCTCGATCTCGGCTACGCCGCGTTCTTCGGCTTCGGGGCGTACGCCTATGCGCTGTTGTCGTCCGACAAGTTCCATCTGCACTGGCCGACCCTCGTCTCGGTTCCGGTCGTCGTGGCCGGCACCGCCCTGTTGGGCCTGGTGCTGGGTCTGCCATCGCGACGACTCAGCGGCGACTACCTCGCAATCGTCACCTTGTTCTTCGGCCAGATCTTCGTCAGCATCGCTAACAACGGCGACCGATTGCAGATCAGCCTGAACGGCAACGAGATACCCAGCAAGCCGTTCAACCTCACCGGCGGCCCCAACGGCGTCACGGGCATCGACCCGATGTCGCTGTTCGGGTATCGAGTTCACACCATCACCGGCTACTACCTGGTCACGGTCGTCACCGCCGCGATCGTGATCCTGCTGTTCTACCGCTTGCGCAACGCCCGGTCTGGCCTGGCATTGCGGTCGATGCGCGAAGACCCGTTGGCCGCCGAGATCCTCTCCGTGCCAGTTCGCCGGCTGCGGCTCGTGGCGTTCGCCCTCGGCGCAGCGGTTGCCGGGCTGGCAGGCACGATCTTCGCCGCGGTGCAGCAATCGGTCTTCGGCAGCAACTTCGATGTCCCGTTCCTGGTGCTGCTGTACGCATCGGCGATCCTCGGTGGCCTCGGCAACCTCGGTGCCGGCTTTGTCGGCGCGTTCATCGTCGCCGTGCTCCCCGAGATGCTGCGCACGCCATCCACCGGTCGGCTCCTCGTCTACGGCGCACTGATCGCCTTCCTGGGGCTGCGCATGCGACCGCTCGGTCGACTCGGGCAGTTCGTTGCTTCGCTGATCGTCACCGGCGCGCTGGTCCGCGCCATCCTCGCCGGCTTCGGCACCGACCTGCGCCCGCGAGGTTCGGGACTGTCGGGGTTCACCGGTGCATTGGTGCCCCACTTGGAGCGCAGCGTGACGTTCGGGAACATCGCGTTCCTCGCCCTGATCGCCGGCGGCCTGGCGCTGACCTTGCTGTCTCGCGAATGGCGGCCGTTCGGCGGCGGCGTGGTGACGTACGTCGGCATGCTGGCGTGGGAGAACCGCCTGGCCGACCAGGGTTCGATCACCCGCCAGTTGTTGATCGGCGCCTCACTCGTGGCGATCATGGCCAGCCGACCGCAGGGCATCTTCGGCACCAAGCGCGTCGAGGTGCTCTGATGCCGCTGCTCGAGATCTCTGAGGTCAGCCTCGGCTTCGGCGGCCTGCAGGTACTGAACTCGCTCGACATGTCGGTCGCCGAGGGCGAGATCCTCTCCGTCATCGGGCCCAACGGCGCCGGCAAGACCACGCTGTTCAACCTCATCACGGGCGTGTACCAACCCGACTCCGGCGATGTCCGCTTCGACGGGCACAGCCTCATCGGCCTCGATCCCCACCGCATCAACAACATGGGGATCGCTCGCACGTTCCAGAACCTGCGGCTGTTCCTCAACATGACGGTCAAGGAGAACGTGCTGGTGACCATGTACGGCCGCAACCGGGCCGGCATTGCCGCCGGCGCGCTTGGTTTGCCGCGGGCCCGGAGGGAAGAGCGGGCGATGCACCAGCGCGCCGAGGAACTGCTGTCGTTCTTCGGCACTCGGCTGCAGGGGTACCGATTCGATCAGCCCGCCTACTCGCTGTCGTATGCCAACCGCCGCCGCCTCGAGATCGCCCGGGCGCTGGCGACGAGCCCGCGGTTGCTGCTCGTCGATGAACCCGCGGCGGGGATGAACCCGACCGAAACCCACGAGATCACCGAGCTGATCGGTCGGCTGCGCACCGAATTGGGGCTGACGATCCTGATCATCGAACATGACATGCACGTCGTCGAAGGGGTCAGTGATCGCGTGGTCGCGCTGGACTACGGCGTCAAGATCGCCGAAGGCAGCTTCTCCAGTGTCGCGACCGACCCTGCTGTCATCGAGGCCTACCTCGGCAAGGGCGCGGCGACCACGTGAAGGCGTCACGGTGAACGGCGTCAAGTTGGGCAGCGACGAGCCCCTCTTGCGACTCAGCAACGTCAACACGTTCTACGGGCCGATCCACATCCTTCAAGACGTGACGCTCGAGGTCGAGCCGGGCGAGCTCGTGTGCCTGCTCGGCGGCAACGCCAGTGGAAAGTCGACCACGCTGAAGACCATCCTCGGGTTGGTGCCGGCGTTCAGCGGCTCGGTCATGTTCGACGGCTACGACGTCACCCGCTACGGCACACCACGGCGCATTGCCGCTGGTATGGCCGTGGTGCCGGAGAATCGCCGCGTGTTCGCACCGATGACCGTGCTCGAGAACCTCGAGATGGGTTCGTACCTGCGATCCGACGATCTCGGCGACGACTTCGCGCGCGTCTACGACCTGTTCCCGCTGCTGCACACGCGGCGCGAGCAGCTGGCCGGCACGCTGTCGGGTGGCGAGCAGCAGATGCTGGCGATGGGTCGCGCACTGATGAGCCGGCCGAAGTTGATCCTGATGGACGAGCCGTCGATGGGGCTCGCCCCGTTGCTCGTCGAGCGCAGCTTCCAGATCATCCAACAGGTGAACGAGGCGGGCGTCGCCATGCTGGTGGTCGAGCAGAACGCCAACCAGGCGCTGTCGATCGCGTCACGCGGGTACGTGCTGCAGACCGGCCGCGTCGTGTTGTCGGGCAGCGCCGCCGA
>JAYVOI010000059.1:0-6066 GCA_043758005.1 Ilumatobacteraceae bacterium | reverse complement strand
CGCCCGAAGCGGACGTGCGCTCTTGCACCTTCGCGTCGGTGCCGTTGATCCCATTGGCGTCGAGCACTGCCCTCGCCTGCTCGATGCTGATGTTCGTGGACGAGACCTCCCACGCAACGCCACCCTCGAAGTCGAGACCGAGGTTCAACCCTTGTCCGACCAGCGAACCCAGCGTGACCAGCAACAGAACCGCCGAGATGACCAGACCCCACCACCGACGACCGTAGAAGTCGATCGCGGTCTCACCGTGGTACAACCGGCCGCCGACCCCGCGCCGGGGTCGGATGTTGGGAAGAACTTCGGTGCTCACGACGATGCCACCGCTGGTGCCACTTCGATGCCCATCACCTTGCGTCGAGCCATCCATTCGGTTCGGGCCAGCAACAGCACCACCGGGCGCGTGAAGCAGTATGCGACGAACAGGTCGCACAGGGTGGAGAGCCCGAGGAAGAACGCGAACCCTCGGACCGAGCCAACCGTGAGGTACCACAGCACAGCAGCGCCGATCAGCGACACCATGTCGGCGACGACGATCGTGTGCCAAGCGCCGGCGAAACCGCGCCGGGCGCTGTTCCGCATCGAACGCCCGGCGCGAACTTCGTCCTTCAAACGTTCGAAGAAGACCACGTACGAGTCGACCGTGACACCGACCGAGACGATGAGTCCGGCGATGCCGGCCAGCGAGAGGGCAAGCCCCTGTGTTTTGGAGAGGAACGAGATGATCGTCCAGATCAGCGCACCCGAGACCGCCAGCCCGCCGGCAACGATCAAGCCGAGCAGGCGGTAGTAGAGCAGCATGAAGATGAAGACCAGCCCGATGCCGACGAGCCCGGCAATCCATGCCGCCCGCAAGGAATCCTTACCGAGGGTCGGCGAGACGGTCTGCACGGCCTGGGTCTCCAGCCTGACCGGAAGCGAACCGCTGTTCAGCACCCTGGCGAGGTTGCGGGCCTCGGACTCGGTGAAGCTGCCCGTGATCTGCACACTGCCGGTGAAGTTGGCCTGCTGCACCGTCGGTGCTGAGATGATCTCGCCGTCGAGGTCGATGGCCAACTGACGCGTCGGGCAGGTCGCGGTGGCGTTGAAGCACTCCGAGGCCAACACGTTCCACACGTCCTCGCCACTCGAGCCCCCGCGGAGGCTGACGGTGACGCCCCAGCCGGATCCCGACAGGATTCGAGCGGTGGCATCGTCCTGGAACACCTCACCGGTCCCACCGGCCGGCCCGACGTAGCAGATGCTGCCGCCGCGGGCCTTGATGAAGCCCGCCTGGTCCGGAGCGACGGCGGGCAATCGCAACGGTGCGTCACCGGCAACGGTGGTCGTCGGCGCACCCGCCACGGTTGTGGTCGACGCATCGGTCGCGACCGTGGTCGACGGAGCGTCGGTCGTGCTGGCCGACGATGCAACGGTCGTCGTGCTGTTCGCGGTGGTCTGCCGGCGCGACGGACCACCTGCGGCGGTGGTCGTCGGTGCGTCGGTGCTGCTTGCCGGCACCGTCGTCGACCCCGCCACGCTGGTCGTCGATCCTCCGGCCACCGTCGTGGTGGTGGCGGAGGTCGTCGGCTGCTTCTTCGGATCCGAGGTCGTGCAGGGGAACGGCAGTTGATCGCTTGTCAGCACCGGTCGCAGGTACACCTGGCCGGTGACCTTGACGAGTTGCTCGGCCTGCGCCTGGTTCTTCACGCCTGGCAGGTTGACCACGATCGCGTCGCCTTGGCGCAGGATCTCCGGCTCGGCGACGCCGAGGCTGTCGACGCGCTCACGGATGCGCTCGACCGCGAGATCGAGGCTCGCGGTGTTGAACGCTCCCACTGGCTTCTGGGTGATCGAGATGCCACCCTGCAGATCGAGCCCGAGGGATGGTGTGTCGCCGTCGACCAGCGTGGCGATCAGGCCGCCGAACGCGAGCACCAGAATCGCGACGAGCGAATAGATCAGCTTCTTGCGCATTAGTTGGCGGGCTCGTCTGATTCCGAACCGTCGGACGGCTCGATCTTGGTGCTGCGGCCGGAACCGTTGTCACTCGGTACCGCAGTGTCGCCCTTTGCCGTGTCGACCTTGCGCTGCAGCGCCTGGCGAGCAATGCGGATCTGCACGTTGTCGTCGATCTCCAGCCAGGCAATGTCGCCTTCGAGGAGCGTGACGAAGCCGTACATGCCCGAGGTGGTCATGACCTCGTCGCCCACGTCGATCGACGACTGGAGCTGAGTTTGCGAGCGCATCTTGCGCCGCTGAGGGCGGATCATCAGGAAGTACATCGCTGCGCCGATGAGCAACATCGGAACGAACAAGCCGGCCAGGGAGCCGGAACCGGACTTTGGGTCGGCAGCGAGAATCGACAAGACGTGCATGTGGGGATCCAATTTGTGGCAATGGAAGGGGAAGACCGCTAATAACCGACGGGGAATGCTAGCCACCAGGACGACCCGATGGGCATCTCAGCCCCAAACAGAGAGAACCTCTTGACGAAGCGAATCGAAACCGCTGGCCTCGATTGCGACCCGCATCCGGGCCATCAGCTGCAGCGTCCAACTGATGTTGTGCAGGCTCATCAGCCTCGGCGCCGTTGGTTCGCCGACCTGAAAGAGGTGGCGAATGTACCCGCGGCTGTGTCGTGAGCAGACGTCGCACGAGCACGAAGCGTCCAACGGCTCGTCGCTGAGGATGTGCTTGGCGTTCTTGATGTGCAGTTTGCCCTGGTCGGTCAACGCCGTGCCATGACGGCCGATCCTGGTCTGCATCACGCAGTCGAACTGGTCGACGCCAAGGGCGACCGCTTCGACGAGGCTGGCCGGGTCACCGACGCCCATCAGGTAGCGCGGCCGGTCGGCGGGCAACTGCGACAGCGCCGCCGCCAACGCTGGGACCATTTCGCCACGGCTCTCGCCGACGCTGAGACCGCCGATCCCATATCCGTCGAAGTCGAGTGCCGCCGTGCGCTGCGCACTCTCCACGCGGAGCTGCTCGCTGATGCCGCCCTGGACGATGCCGAAGAGGGCCTGGTCGTCGCGACGATGGGTCGTTCTCGCCCGCGCGGCCCACGCTGCGGTGCGATCCAGAGCGACGCGGATCACTTCGGGCGGCGACGGCAACGGCGGGCAGACGTCGAGCACCATCTGGATGTCGGCGCCGAGCAACTCCTGCGTGTGGACGGCCGCCTCCGGAGTGAAGCGGATCGACGAACCGTCGTAGGTGCTCTGGAAGGTCACGCCGTCGTCGTCGATCTTGGGGTCGAGGGAGAACACCTGGAATCCACCGCTGTCCGTCAGCGTCAACCCGTTCCAGCCGGCGAACCGTCCGATGCCGCCATGCGCCGCAACCGTTTCGGCTCCCGGTCGCAGCATCAGGTGGTACGTGTTGCCGAGCACGATCTCGGCGCCGAGTCGCTCGTAGTCGGCGGCGCTGAGATACTTGATCGCACCGCGCGTCCCCACCGGCATGAAGCACGGCGTGCGATAGCTCCCGCGGGCGGTGTGGGCGACGCCGCTGCGCGCCGATCCATCGATCGCCACGGCCTCGAGCCTGACGGGGTGCATCTAGTTCGCCCGCCGATCGAGCAGCATGGCGTCGCCGAAGCTGAGAAATCGATAGTGCTCAGCCAGCGCCACGTCGTACAACGTCCGCCACCGGTCTCCCACGAACGCGTCGATCATCATCAGCAGCGTGGTGCGGGGAAGATGGAAGTTCGTCATCATCACGTCGACGACCTTCCAGTCGTACGGTCGGGTGATGAACAGACGCGTGCGCCCCTGCAGCGCGCCGCGGGCCGCCGATTCGAGCGCACGCACGCTGGTGGTGCCGACCGCCACGACCCGTCGGGCCTGACGGCACTGCTCCAGCACCTGCGCGCCGACCCGGTAGCGCTCGCTGTGCATCACGTGGTCGGCCGGATCCTCGACGACCACCGGCTTGAACGTGTCGAGGCCGACGACCAGTTCGACCTTGGCCACCTCGACGCCCAGCGCGGCCACGGCGTCGAGCAGTTGCGGGGTGAAGTGCAGCCCCGCGGTCGGCGCCGCCGACGAGGCGGGCTCGGCCGCGTACACCGTCTGGTAGCGCTCCGGCTCGGCGAGTTCGACCCCGATGTACGGTGGCAGTGGCATCTGCCCGTGCCGCTGCAGCACTGCAAGTGGGTCGCCCTCGGCCACGACGGTCACCTGCCAGGTGTCGCCGGCCTCGGTTCGGCCGCCGATGCGGACCAGGGCATTTCCGGCCGCATCGAGCAACTCCTCGCCGATCCGCAGCTTCCTGGCCGGACGGATCATCGCCTCCCAGACGCGGCGATCGTCGCTGACCGGTTCCAGCAGGAGCACCTCCGCCGCACCACCGGTCTCGCGCTGCAGGAGGAGTCGTGCGGGGATCACCCTGGTGTCGTTGACGACGAGCAGATCGCCGTCGGCGAGCAGCGTCGGCAGATCGTGGACGTGGAGGTGGAGCGGGTCGGCACTGCCCTGGTCCACGAGCAACCGCGCCGCGTCACGGGGCTCGATCGGCACCTGGGCGATGCGCTCGACCGGAAGGTCGTAGTCGAAGTCGGTCAGGCGCACGGCAGCACAGGCTACGGCGAGGGTCGAGATGGTGTGACACCATGGGCGCCATGACGACGTTGCGAACCGATCAAGTGATGTGTGGCTCTGACGGGGCCATGGACGTGCACGTGTGGACGCCGGAGAACGCCCCACGTGCCGCGATCCTGGTGATCCAGGAGATCTTCGGCGTCAGCGCCTACATCCGTGCGGTCGCCGAGCGACTCGCGGACGCCGGCTACCTCGTCGGCGCGCCCGACGTCTTCTGGCGGTTCGCCCCCAACTGGGAGAGCGACCACACCGAGGCCGGGCTCGGAGCATCGTTCGAGAAGGTGCAGCAACTCGACTTCCCGGCTGCGATCGGCGACTGCGCCGCGGCGCTGGCTCACTTGCAGACGCAGCCCGGTATCGACGCCGCGCCCGCCGTCATCGGGTTCTGTCTCGGCGGCACGCTCGCGTGGGGTGTGGCCGCCAACGCCGAGCCGAGCTGCTGCGTCAGCTACTACGGGTCCGGGGTCGCTTCGATGATCGGCCTGATCGATCAGGTGTCGTGTCCGACGTTGTTCCACTTCGGCAATGAAGACCCGTACATCCCCAACGAGGGTGTCGACACGATCGGTGCGTCCTTGGCCGGGCGCCCCGGCTTCGTGCTCAACGTCGAGAACGCCGGGCATGCCTTCGACAATCACGAGAGCGAGATGTTCTACAACGAGAACGCGGCGAACGCCGCCTGGGCCAAGACGATGGCGTTCTTGGCGGCCAACCTGCCGGCGTGAGAGCGCTCGTACGCGCGCCGGGGCCGCGATTGCCCGAGGGTTTGTTGACCCACTTCGAGCGGACCGACGTCGATGTCGAGATCGCCACGAGGCAATGGCACGGGTACGTGGATGCCCTGAAGGTCAACGGTTGGGAGATCATCGAGGTGCCTCCCGCCGACGACTGCGCCGACGCCGTCTTCATCGAGGACACGATCGTGATGTTCGGCGATCTCGCCGTGATCTCGCTGCCGGGCGCCCCCAGCCGCCAGCCCGAGACCGCTGCCGTCGACGACACGATCGCGGAACTCGGCTACCAGACGCTACGTATCCGCCCTCCGGGCACACTCGACGGTGGCGACGTCCTGAAGGTCGGCGACACGGTCTACGTCGGCACCGGTGGGCGTACGAACGCCGATGGCATCGCCCAACTGGCGGCCTGTCTGGAACCCCGAGGGGCGCGGGTGGTCGCCGTACCGGTCACCAAGGTGCTGCACCTCAAGTCGGCGGTCACCGCGTTGCCGGATGGAACGATCGTCGGCTGGCCCGACGCGGTCGACGACCCCAGCGCGTTCCCCCGGTTCTTGCCGACGCCGGAGGAATCCGGTGCACATGTCGTGCTGCTCGGTGATGACCGATTGCTGATGGCCGCCGACTGTCCGGCCTCGGCGGCGATGTATCGGTCACTCGGCTACCGCCCGGTCGAGGTCGACATCGGTGAGTTCCAGAAGCTCGAGGGGTGTGTGACCTGCCTCAGCGTGCGCCTGCGCGTTTGAGCGGGA
>JAYVOI010000058.1:0-2551 GCA_043758005.1 Ilumatobacteraceae bacterium | reverse complement strand
ACCCCCGTGCTGTTGGCAGCCATCGCCCTCGATCTGTTCGCCGTGCTGTTCGGCGGCGCGGTGGCATTGATCCCCGTCATCGCCAAGGACCGGTTGGGTGTCGGTGATGTCGCCTACGGATGGCTGCGCGCCGCGCCAGGTTTCGGCGCGGCGGCGATGGCGCTGATCATGGCGGCCCGCCCGGTCAGGCGACATATCGGCAAGACGTTGCTCACGGTCGTCGGGGTGTTCGGTGTCGGCACCGTCGTGCTGGGCGTCACCCGCAACTACCTGCTCGCCTTCCTGGCGCTGGTGGTGCTGTCTGCAGCCGACATGGTCAGCGTGTTCATCCGAGGCTCGCTCGTGCCACTGGTGACGCCCGACGAGAAGCGCGGCAGGGTGCTGGCGGTGGAATCGGTCTTCATCGGCGCGTCCAACGAGTTGGGGGCCTTCGAGAGCGGCATGGTGGCCCAAGCGGTCGGCACCTCGGCGACCGTCATCGGTGGCGGTGTTGCGACCCTCGCGGTGGTGGGCATCTGGTGGTTCGCATTCCCGTCGTTGCGACGGATCGATCGCTTCGAGGAGCTCGCGCGAGACCATGGTGAGGGTGACTCGACCGAGTCACGGTGACGGTCATCAAGTGGGCGCCGCACTGTTGATGTCGCCGGGGAGCTCGCCGAACGATGTGAGTACGGAACGGATCGCGACGTTGTCGACGCCCGAGACCAACGGGGTTGCGACAGAGGTGACGACGTTCCAGATCCACAGATCGCTCAGGCCGCTGCAGCCCGTCGCTCGCACCGACATCACCAACTGCTGCGCGTCCAGCCAGCCGACGGGCTCGGTCGCGAGCGTCGCGAACGCAGCTGGCTGATCGGTTGCACCCCCGGCGGCACCGGTGATCTGCGTGCGAGTGAGGCCGGAACACGCTCCGATTCGCCAGGCGATCGCGCCGAGGCCGATCGTGCCGACGGTCAGCTTGGCGACCGGCTCTGCCGCTTGGATGACATCGGTCAGGCTGAGGCCAGGGAGGTCGAGGGCGTGGATGTGGAAGCTCCCGTTGCCGTGATCGTGCACGAAGTAGACGCGTGAGCCTGAAGGATCCGGAGCGATCTCGGTGATGACGGTGTTCGGTTGGTCCAGTTGCGCTATCAGACGGGAGTTGGCGCCGCGATTGCTGGCCAGAAACAACCCGGCGGTGCCGTCGCCGGCCTTTCCGGCAGCGAAGATGTTCTTGCCGGCCGGATGGTACGCAGCGGCGTCGGTGCGGTCGAGGAAGCTGATGTCGGTGCGCGTGCCCGGCTGGCCGGCGGTGCGCCACAGCAGGTGCCGGTCGGCGACCGCCGGCGCGATCAGTGCCTTGCCCGTCGGGTACGACCACGTGACGCCGGTGTTGGTGGCGAGGTAGCCGGTTGGCAACGCTTGGGAGCCGTCGAAGACGGTGACCGAGTTGAGCAGCACTCGGTCGCCTGCGGGAGACCAACGGAGCGGGCCGACGTTGTCGAGTGTGAGCTCGCTCAGGCAACTGGTCGGCGCGCCACCGGGGGTGACGCTGTACAACCGGGTGCCGACTTCGAACGTGACCTCGGTTGCACCCGTCGGCGCCGAGAACACGCACGCCCCGCCAGGCAGCCCGATCGTGCTGGTCGTGATCGGCTGCGGCTGTTCTGTGGGTGTGGTCGATGCCAGGGTGGTGGCCGTCGTCGGCGGCACGGTGTTGCTGGGGCTCCCGATCGGCGGCAAGGTCTCGGTGGTCGTCGAACCCTCGTCGACGGTGCATGCTGCGAGCAACGTGATGCCGATTGCAACACTTGCCAGGCGCCTCATGACGCTCCACGGTAGATCCACCGTGACAGGCTGGCGAACGATGGCTTCCCTGCGGAACACGATGGTCGTGCTCGCGTTGACCGCGGGCTGCTCTGCCAACGTGGCCGCGACCGAGACCAGTGTGCCGCTACCTGCAACGACGGCTGCCTCGACGACGAGCGTGCCGCCGCCGACCAGGGCTGCCGAGACAACCGCAGCGGCGACGACCACGACCCGGCCACGTCCGTTGCTGTACGTCTTTCCCTTCACCGGCAAGAAGGTCAGCTACGCACGCAAGCATCACGACTACCCGGCGAGCGACGTGTTCGGCTGCGGTGCCGAGGTCGTCGCGCCGATCGGGGGCACGGTTCAGCAGACGCGGAACACCGACCCGTGGGACCCGAAGGTCAACGACCCGGCAACACGCGGCGGCAAGTACGTCTCGATGCTGGGCGACGACGGGGTGCGTTACTACTTCGCCCACCTCGACTCGGTTGCGGTGCAACCGGGCGAGGTGCTCGATCCCGGCACGCCGCTGGGCGTGATGGGTCAAACCGGCAATGCCCGCAACTCGGCCTGCCACACGCACTTCGGCATCTCGTGGCCCTGCAGCGGGAATGAATGGGCGGTGCGGCGCGGCGAGGTCTGGCCGTGGAAGTACCTCGATGCATGGCGCACCGGCGAGCAGTTGTCGCCGGTCGATGAGGTCACCGCGGCCGAGGCGGCCAACCCCGACGGGTGCAACCTGGCCGGTCTGGCAACGAGC